>CAMPHE010000209.1 GCA_946885815.1 uncultured Arenimonas sp. | reverse complement strand
GGCGAGCCAGCCGCCCCACAAGACCAGCGCCGCGCCGGCGGTGCGACCGAGAGCCCGACCGTGCGGCAGGCGCTTCTCGGCGAGCACCAGCGCGGTCAGCACGGCGATCCAGACCAGGTTCATCACGCCGCCGACGAACAGCAGCATCATCAGCGGCGCGCAGCACCCGATGCACCACGCGCCATGCCTCAGGCCGAGCCGCAGCGCGCCGACGGCGCCGGGACGCCAGTGGCGAGCGAGGAACGCCGCCGGCGCGCGGCAGCGCGACAGGCAGGCGTCCTTCCACGGCGTGAACTGGTAGACGCCCGCCGCGACCAGCACCGTCGCGGCCACGCCGCGTCCCGGCAGCCCCATCGTCATCGCCGACAGCACGCCACCGGCGTGCAGCGCCATCTGCAGTGCCGTCGCGGCGACGGCGAAGCCGCCCCACGCGACGACATACCCGGCGACGAACGCCGCCACGGGCGGGGTGGCGCCGACCGCGCCGCGCCCGGCGGCATGCCGATGCACGCGGGCATACAGCAGCACCGCCGGTGCCGCCGACGGCGTCATCATCGCGACCATCATCGTCCACCACATCGCCGCCAGCAGCGCGACGCGCGCCGCCGTCCACGGCGCGAAGACATAGCGCATGTCCATGCCCGCCATGTCGCCGCGCGGCGACGCGTGGTGCTGCGGCAGCCACGCCATTCGCGTCATGTCGCCGATATCCATCCCGAGCCCGGCACCGGACAGCAGCCAGACGGTGGTGAGGCCCCACAGCGCGGCGAGGCCGGCGAGCACGATCGCGCCGTCACGGCGCAGCATGCGTTCCGCGCGCGTGGGGGCGCCGGGCGCCGCGGCGTCAGGGACGGACGACACCGTGGCTGTTCAGGTGCAGCGCGGCGAACTGGCCGTAGGTGTCGTCGAGCGTCACCGGCACCGGCCCGGTGGCGCGGCTGCTGGCGCTGCCGATGTCGGCGACCGTGTATTCGAAGCCCTCCGGCAGCACGATCTGCGCGCGCGATTCCACGCCGGTGACCTTGTTGCGGATCGGCTGGCCGGTCATCTCGACCTGGTCGCGGATCGACAGCCGGCCGCGCCGCGCGTCGACGTCCACCTCGAAATGGATCTCGGCGAACACCGGGTCGTGGAATTTCACCAGCGTCGACGCGTACACCGCGAACATCGTCGCGAACGGGTCGGTGTCCTGGCCGGACATGATCCGCAGCAGCGCGTCGCGCTGCGCGTCGTCGGCGCGGATGTCGACGAAGGCGATCGCCTCGCCATTGCCCTCGTGGATCGGCCCCGGCCACTTGAACACCCCGGCGACGCGCAGCCCGTCGAGCCGCGTGTCGCCATGGTGGCCCTCGTCGATCTGGATGCCGGCGACGGCGTGGCAGTGGCCCTTGTCGGGCAGCGCGTTGAACTGGCAGTTGCACCCGTAATCGCAGCTGCAGTTGACCAGCTCGCGGCCCTTGAACTCCCAGATCGCCATGACCGGCCTCCGGTGGGGGTGTGGCCCGATGCTACGCCCGCCACCCGCGGGGACATGCTGCAGCGCGACATCCGCGTCAGCGACGCCGCGCCCTCCGCGCCAGCACCCGCCTCGTCGCGACGATCACCGGAACCGCGACGACGAACAGGACGGCGACCGACGCGAACGCGGCGTCGAACGCGAGCACCCTCGCCTGGTCGTGCAGTGCGCGACCCAGCCATGCCGTCGCCGTGCGGGAAGCGACGGCGGGGTCCAGGCCACGCGAGACGAGCACGTCGATCGTCGCCGACAGCCGCCCGGCGACCGCCGGCATCGCCGCCGACACGTTCGCCCCCAGCACCGTCAGGTTCGACGCGACATCGCGCTCGATCAGCGCCTGCAGCGCCGCGACACCGACCAGTCCGCCGAGCTGCCGTCCGGCGTTGAACAGGCCGATGCCCGCCGCGAGCTGCCCCGGCGCCAGCGCGCCGAAAGCGATCAGCGTGATGGACAGGAACAGCAGGCCGAGGCCGATCCCGCGCAGCGCGATCGCCGGCTGCAGGTCGGCGCCGCTCTGCGCGTTGGCTCCCGACAGCAGCCACATCGCGGCCATGATGAGCGCGATGCCGACCGGCACCGTCGCGACCGGCGGCAGCCGGCGCGCCTGCATGGCCCAGGCCGCGCCCAGCAGCGTGGCGATGAACAGCACGCCGCTCGGCAGCAGCAGACACCCCGCCGCGGTGGGCGTGAAGCCGAGCACCGACACGGCGAACGCCGGGATCAGGAACGCGCTGCCGAACAGTGCCGCGCCGGCGACGAAGCTGACGACGAACGCGAACGCGAAGTCGGCGACACCGAACAGCGACCAGTCCAGCAGCCCGCGCCCGGCGGCCCGGCGCTGCTGGACGAGGAACGCCATCAGCGCGAGCGACCCGAGGCCCGTGGCGACGCGGACATGGGCGGCACCGAATCCGTCCCAGCGCACGCCCTGCACCAGCGCGTACACGAGTCCCGCCACGGCGACGGCGGCGAGCGCCGTCCCGACCGCGTCGAACGGCCGCCGCGGCATCGCCGGCAGCGGCGCGTCGTCCAGCAGCAGCGCACCCGCGCCGGCCAGCGCGACCGGCACGATCGTGGCCATGATCGTCGTCCAGTCCGCGGCGTCGAGCATCCAGCCGTGCAGCGCCGGCACCAGCGTCGCCGGCGCGACCACGGCACCGATCGCGAACAGCGCCTGCAGTGCCGGCTGGTGGGCCGCCGGATACGCGAGGAACACGATCGCCTGGCCGGCGACGAGCAGCAGGCCACCGGCGAAGCCCTGCGCGAGCCGCAGCGCGATCAGCGCGTCGAGCGGCGGGGTGAGCGCCGCCAGGCCACAGGCCACGCCCATCGCCAGCGTCGCGCCGACCAGAGCGCGACGGGCGCCGAGCCGGCCCAGCACCCACGGGGCCATCAGGAAGCCGAGCAGTTTCGCGACCACGTAGGCGATGTCGATCCATGCGGCCTCATCGGGCGTCGCATGCATGTCGCCGATCACGTCGGCACGGCCGAGCACGAGCAGCGTGCCGGCGCTCGCCTCGGTGAGCGCCGCGAGCACGATGCCGCACAGCAGCCAGCGACCGGCGGCGGGGATCGCGCGCGGGGGGAGCGCGGCGACGACCGCCGTGTTCACGGCCCGCGGGCCGGGGCGATTTCGACGCGCGCGGACAGGCCCGGCACGACGCCGTCCGGCAGCGTGCCGTCGGCGAAGCGGATCTTCACCGGCACGCGCTGCACGACGCGGACGAAGTTTCCCGTCGCGTTGTCGGCCGGCAGCAGCGCGAACGCGGCGCCGCTACCGGGCGCGGCGCTGTCGACGACCCCGGCGAATGCGGCGTCCGGCACGCCGTCGATGGTGATGCGCACCGCCTGGCCGGGCCGCACGTGCGCGAGCTGGGTTTCCTTGAAGTTCGCGACGATCCACAGATCGTCCACGGGCACGATGTCCAGCAGCGGCACGCCGGGCGCGACGAGACGGCCGACGCGGACCTGGCGGTTGCCGACGACGCCGTCGACCGGCGCACGGACGACGGTGCCGTCGAGGTCGATCTTCGCGAGATCGCGCAGCGCCTGCGCCTGCGCGACCGCCGCGAGTGCCGCTTCGCGCTGCGTCGCGAGCACCGCGATCCGCTCGGCCTGCGCATCGACGGTGGCCGCGGCGGCCGCGACGCCGGCTTCGGCGCGGGCGCGGGCGGCGTCGCTTTCGTCGACCTGGATCCGGCTGACGAAATCCCGCTCGGCGAGTTCGCGCCGGCGATCGGCGAGTTTCGTCGCGAGGCCGAGTTCGGCGAGCTGCGCCCGCCGCTGCGCCTCCGCCTGGCGGACCACGGCGCGCTGCAGCGCCGTCTCCGCGTCGACGTTCACGAGTCGCGCGCGTGCCGCCTCGACACCGGCCTCGGCCTGCGCGAGCCGTGCGCGATGGTCGCGGTCGTCGATCCGGAACAGCACGTCGCCGGCGCGCACGGCCTGGTTGTCCGCCACGTGGACGACCGTGACGTAGCCGCCGACCTTCGGCGCGAGCGACGTCACGTCGCCCCGCACATAGGCGTTGGCGGTCGCGACGTCGTCGCCGCCGAACGCCCACGCGACGGACGCCACGATCACCGCCGCGGCGTGCAGGGCGCGGCCGGCGCGGACACGACGGTTCTTCGG
>CAMPHE010000208.1 GCA_946885815.1 uncultured Arenimonas sp. | reverse complement strand
GTCATCACGATGTGGTGGTTGATGATGTCGCGCTCGCGGCCGGTCAGCGTGCCGCGGCGGATGCCGAGGTTCTCCAGCTCGTCCGCCGACAGGAACGGCTGCAGCGTGCCGTCCGGCGCGCGCCACGTGTCGCCGGCGATGCGCTGCAGCTCGGCGATCTTCTCGTCGCTCATGAACTCGCCGCCGGTGTTCGCCGCGCGCACCGCGTCGCGGTCGGCGTGCAGCCGCGCGACGCGCGCGGCGTAGCCGTCCGCGTCGAGCTCGCCGCGCAGGTGCGCGATCTCGGCGTCGCGCAGCCGCACCTCGAAACGCGTGTCGAGCAGCTCGATGCGATCGAACAGCGTCTGCAGCTTCGTCGCCTTGTCGACCACATGCACCGGCGTGGTGATCTTGCCGCAGTCGTGCAGCAGCCCGGCGATCTTCAGTTCGTAGCGGTCGGCCTCGCTCATCGTGAAATCGGCCAGCGGCCCGACGCGCGTGCGCGCCACCGCGTCGGCGAGCAGCGTGGTCAGTGCCGGCACGCGTTCGCAGTGGCCGCCGGTGTAGGGCGACTTCTCGTCGATCGCGGTGTTGATCAGGCTGATCAGCGCCTCGAACAGCGTCTCGAGCTGTTCGATCAGCTGCCGGTTGTTCAGCGCGATCGCCGCCTGCGACGCCAGCGACTCCACGAGGTGCTGGTCGGCGGCGCCGAACGCGCGCACGGTGCCGTCGGGGTCCTTCGCGTTGATGAGCTGCAGCACGCCGATGACGCCGCCGTCGTGGTCCTTCATCGGCACCGTCAGGAACGACTGCGAGCGGTAGCCGGTCCTGGCGTCGAACGCGCGCGTGCCGCTGAAGTCGTAGCCCTCGGCGGCGTACGCGTCGTCGATGTTGACCGTGGTGCCGGTCAGTGCCGCATGCGCGACGACCATCGCGTGATTGCCGCTGCCGTCGGGCAGATGCAGCGGCAGCGGCGCGAACGGAATCGGCGCACCGCTGCGTCCGCCCATCACCGCGCCGAGGGTGTCGTTGCGCAGGACCTCGAAGCGCAGCGTGTCGCCGTCGACACGGTAGAGCGTGCCGCCATCGGCGTCGGCGAATCCGCGGGCGGCCTCGAGGATGCGCTCCAGCAGCGTCGGCAGGTCGCGCTCCGTGGACAGCGCGACGCCGATCGCGTTCAGGGTGTCGAGGCGGTGGAGGATCTCGGTGTCGGAAGTCACGGCGGGGGCGACGGATCGGGGGAGATGCGCGGACATTGAGGCCATTCCGGCAGCGGCGCAACGACGCGGCGTGCCGCGAATGCAGGATGCCGTTATCGTGCCGCGAACGACGGGGGATCGATGACGCACGGACCCGCTCCGCAAGTCGAGCTGCAGACCACGCTCGCGCACGCGCAGGGCGCTTACTCGGTCGCGATCGCACTGGGCAGCGAAGGCCGGCCGGCGAACGTGCTGCTGGACACGGGCAGCAGCAGCCTGGCCGTGCGGGCCGCGTGCTACGACCCCGCGCGGGATCGCGACGCGGTGCGGACCGGCCTGGCGCAGGAAGTCGTCTACGGTGGCGGGACGTGGGCCGGGCCGGTATTGCGATCGCGTCTGTCGTTCGGCAGCGGGCGCGAAGCCCGGGCGATCGCCGACGCGTGGTTCGCGCTGATCGAGTCCGGCGACGGGCTGTTCCGCGGCGCGGACGGCATCTTCGGCCTCGCGTACGGCGAGCTCGACGTCGCCCGGGACCTGTCGGCGCTGCTGGCCTCGCGCGGCGTGCAGCCGCCGGTGACGTGGCCATGGCCTTTCGCCGCGGGCGACGACCTCGACCTGGCGACGTTCCGCGACCTGCTGCAGCGGCAGCCGCGGGCGACGCTCCTGCCTGCGTTCGGCGCGCTCGAGCAGGAAGGGGTGTGCCGGAACCGGTTCGGCTTCGCCGCCGGGCGCGCGGTGGTGCACGTGGCCAGTCCAGGGGCTTCGACCCGGGCGCAGGCGGCCGATCCGCTGAATCGCGGCACGCTCGTGCTCGGCGGCGGCGCGGAACAGCAGCACCTGCATCGCGGCGGGTTCCGCGACGTGCGCGTCGTGCACGACCTGTACTACAACGTGAACCTCCGCGCGGTGCAGGTCGGTGGCGAAGCCCCGATCGCGGTGCCGGCGCTGGCGCCGGCCGATATCGCCACGCGCCACAGCAACGCGCTGCTCGATACGGGCAGCAGCTTCGTGGTGCTGGAGCCGTCGACGTGGGATGCGGTCGTCGCCGCGTTCGGCCGCCTTGACGCGCGCTTTCCGCCACTGATCGACGCGTGCGCGGAGGCCTTCCGCGACGGCCGCGGTCTGGCCGGTGACCGCATCGACCCGCATGCCTGGCCCGACCTGCGCTTCCATTTCGAGGCGCCCGACGGTGGCGACACGGTGTTGCGCGTCGGCGGCGCCCGGTACTGGCCGCGCAACGCGCTCGCGCACGGGCAGTCGCTGTTCCTGCTCGTGCGCGGGCTGGCGCATTTCCCGAGGCAGTCGATCCTCGGTCTGCCGCTGTTCGCGGGACGCTATGCGGTGTTCGACCGCAGCGCGGGGAACGGGCTGGGCGTCGTGCGGTTCGCGGACCGTCCGGAGTCGGCATGAGCCCGGTCCTGGTCACGCCCCGGTTGCGGCTGCGTCCGCTCGCCGGGTCCGACGAGGCCCTGTACGTGCGGCTCTACGGCGACACCGCGACGATGCGGCACGTCGGTGCGGCGATGACGCCCGCGACGGCACGGCGGTCGTTCGCGGCCGCGTGCCGGGACCAGCTCGCCGAGCCGGCGACCCGCCCGCTCTGGGTGCTGGAACGTGCCGTCGACGCGGTCGCGATCGGACTGCTCGGCCTGCACCTCGGCGCGGCGCGCGCCGCCGAGGTCGGCGTGCTGATCTTCCCCGAGCACCAGGCGCGCGGCTACGCGAGCGAAGCGATCGACACCGTCGCCGATTTCGCGTTCGCCCGGCTCGGGCTTCTCCGGCTGCACGCGCGCCATGCGACCGGTCACGATCTCGCGGCCGGGCTGATGGCATCGCTCGGCTTCGTGCGCGCACCGGACGCGGACGACGGCCACCCGGTGCGCTGGGAACGGCTCGCGCGTCATGGACGGCCGCGACAGTGAGCAGGCGCATCCGCTACGCTGCGGCGATGGAAACCACGGGCAGCCTGGCCTGCGTCGGCCTCGGCATGACACTCGGCGCGCACCTGACGCCCCGCTCGCGCAGTCACATCGAGCGCGCCGACGTGGTGTTCGTCGCGGCGTCCGACCCGCTGGTCGAGCTGTGGGTGCAGGAGATGCACACGGACGTCCGCAGCCTGCAGCCGCTGTACGTCGAAGGCAGGAACCGCCAGGACACCTATCGCGCGATGGTCGACGCGATGCTGGGGGAGGTACGCGCCGGCCGACGGGTCTGCGGCGCGTTCTACGGCCATCCGGGCGTGTTCGCGCTGGCGCCGCACAAGGCGGTCGCCCAGGCACGCGCGGAAGGCTTCGACGCGGTCATGGAGCCCGGCGTCTCCGCCGAGGACTGCCTGTATGCCGATCTCGGCATCGATCCGGGCCGCGTCGGATGCCAGCACTATGAAGCGAGCCAGCTGATGTTCTACCGGCGGCGGCTCGACCCCACCGCCTACCTCGTGCTCTGGCAGGCCGGCATCGCCGGGGATCGCAGCTTCCGCCGCTTCTCGACCCCACCCGCCTATACGCAGCTGCTGGTCGACCTGCTGGCCGAAGACTATCCGCTGGACCATCCGTGCACGGTCTACGAGGCCGCGACGCTGCCGATCCGGCCACCGCGCATCGATCGGATCGCGCTCGGCGGGCTGCCTTCGGCGGCGTTGACCGCGCAGTCGACCGTGGTGCTACCGCCGGCACGGCCGCTGCAGCAGAATCCCGACATGCTCGCGCGCCTGGCGGCGCTCGACGCCCTCGCCTGAATCCGCAACACCACCAACGAAGGGGAAAACGATGTCGAACGTGATCGCATTTCTGGAATCCCTGGGCCGGGAGCCGGCGCAGTCGATGGCGAAGGACGGGTACGCCGCGGCGATCGCCGCGCTCGAGGTCGACGACGCCACCCGATCGGCGCTGCTCGGAGGCGACCCCGACCCCGTGGTGGGTCACCTCGGCGGGGCGCCCGCCGGGGCGCCCCGCTCTCGTCCGTCGTGCGACGGCGGCCGAGT
>CAMPHE010000207.1 GCA_946885815.1 uncultured Arenimonas sp. | reverse complement strand
CGCCTCGCCGGCGCCCTGCGCGACGGCGCGATGGTGCTGGAAGGCGAACTGCCGGCGACGGCGGGCGGCGTGCAGCACCAGCGCATCACGTGGACGCCGCGCGCCGACGGCACGGTCACGCAGCACTGGGAAACGTCCGACGACGCCGGCGAAACGTGGACGACGAGTTTTCTCGGCGTCTACCGTCGCGCCGGGTGACGGTTCCGCGCGGCGGCGGTTGCGGTCAGAGGACCGTATTGCCGCCGTCGGTGCAGATCCAGACCGGCACGCTGGTCCAGTTGATGTAGTTGCGCCAGGCCACGTCGGACTGGGAGCCGCAGAACACGCCGCCGTAGACACCGACGATGGAATTGTCCACGACCTCCGCGCCCGTCGTTCCCGACAGCGAGATCGCATAGGCGAGCCCGAAGCCGAACGCCTGGAGGTCGCGGAAGCGGTTGCCGGCCACCCGCACGCCGGCGCCGGACGCGATCGCGAGGCCGATCGAGCCGGCGTGCATGGATTCTTCGGTGGTCGCCGGCGCGAAGCCGCGGAACTCGTTGTCGACGACCTCGATCGCGCCGCTGCCCCTCATGCCCACCGCCTCGCCGAGGAAGACCGTCGAGCCGCCGGTGTCGAGGATGCGGTTGCGGCGCACGAGCGAGCCGTCGCCGTGTACCTGCAGGGCCGTGTGCGTATTGCCTTCGAGGATGTTGTCCTCGACCAGATGCCCGCCGCCGTCGCCCGACAGTGCGACCGCCGAGACGAAACCGCGGATGCGGCAGCCGCGCACCGCCGTGTTCAGGCGCCCGGTCGAGGCGACGCCGACCGTCTGCGTACCCGCGCCCGCCGCGAGGCCGCCGAGCTTGAAGCCGTTGCAGTCGATCGTGACGTTGTTCGCCGCGACCGTGATGGCCGCCCCGGTGCCGATCCCGGTGGCGAGGTCCTTGCGCAAGCACCAGGTCCCCTGCGTCGAGATGACCACGGGGACGGCGGCGATGAAGCCGGTGCAGCTGTCGTACGACGCCGCGCCGGTCGCGGGCGCGGGCGTCGTGGCGGCGGCCGCGAGCAGCAGCAGCGCGGCGCAGTGACGGAACGGTTTCATCGCGGATCCCCGGTGGCGACGGGACGTCCCCGTCGCCTTCCGTTACGGCATCCGCGCCGGGCGATGACGCCCGCGACCGCTCACGGGGGCGGGATCGGCCCCTGCTCGTAGAAATTCGGACGCGCACTGACCAGCTCTACCCCGGCGCCGACCCAGTAGTTCAGCCGCTCGAGCACGTAGACGCGGTTGCCGTCGATCGCCAGCGGCGTCCAGGTGCGGCGGCGCCACATGAAGCAGTACTCCACGGTGGCGACGTCGCAGAACGGCACGAACCCGGTGATGTCCTCGTAGCTCAGCGCTTCCATCGCCCCCGGCCCGGCATCGGCGCTGTCGGCCACGCCCCAGGTCATCGGCGGGAACAGCGACGTCACCGCGTTGCCGCCGGCGTCGATGCCCACGCTCTCGAACACGCCGGTGCGCGCCGCGTCGTCGTGCAGGCGCAGGAAGAACCCGGGGAAGACGGTCGTGTCACCCGGGAACTGGCTGATGTCGAAGCCCGACCGCCAGCGCCCCGGCAGCATCTCCAGCGTGAACGCCGGCAGGCTGCCGTCGACGCGCACGGCCAGGTTGTACGCCGCCGCCCTGCGGCCGAGCGCGTCGGTCGCGATCGCCATCACGCCCTCGCCCTTGCGGCCGTCGGACTGGTAACGGCGGTACTCGTGTGCGCGCACGCCGTTGACGGGGTCGGTCAGGGCCAGGTGCAGCCGGCCACCGGTGACGGACCACGCGAACGCCGGGTCGACGCCGTCGATCGACACCGTCGACGTGCCGAAGTCGAACAGCGCGGCGCCCCATGGCGTCGCGTTCGGGCTGTTCGGAAACAGCTCGGGCCGGTAATGCGACAGCATCATCGTGCCGAGCGACTCGGCGGGGTCGTACGGCCGCTCGCCGGCGCCGTTCTCGAACCCGAGCATCGTGAAGCCGGGGTCGTCGATCGGGCCGTCGGCGGGCGCGCACGGCGCGTCCGGATCATGGTCGGTGGTATCCACCGTGCCGACGGAGGCGACGTGCAGGTAGTCGACCGCCGAGCCGTCCTGCAGGCGCGTGACGTCGAAACCCGTCAGCACCTGGGTGAAGTCCCACGAACAGGCCGGGGTGAAGGTGCTGCTGGAGATGGTGTCGGTCTGGTCGTAACGGACCTGCAGCTGGTCGCCGGCGAGCGTCCACGTCACCCCCGGGTCGTCGCGGAAGCGCCAGTCGATGATCGTGCCGGTACCGCTGGTCGCCGTCCCGTCGACGCCGTCGAGATCCAGCAGGAACTGGCCGCCGATGCCGACGCGGATCGTGCCCGGCGCGCCGGGGAAGATCGCGGCGTAGCCGGTCGGCATCCGCGCCGGCGCGAAGCCGGCGATGTCGGTGGAATCGGCCTCGACCAGCGCGATCGCGTCCTGCAGGTCGCCCTCGGGCAGCGCGTCGACGAACATCGCGTACGCATCCGGGTCGGACACGATGTCGAACACGCTGTCGACGCCGTCGGGCAGCGGTTGCCCGAGGTCGACGACCAGCTTGATCACCGCGGCGATCTCGACGAGCTCGTCGATGTCGATGTTCTGCACCAGCTGCTGCAGCGCGCCGTCGGTCCCGGGCGGCGTGCCGCCGTTGGCTTCGGCGAGCAGCACGTACTGCGCGGTCGACAGATGCGTCGCGTCGACCTGGCCGTTCTCGTCCATCGTCAGCAGGCCGTCGCCGCCCGCTTCGTCGTCGAGGCGCGCGATGGCGCCGACCAGCGAGAAGAAATCGACACGCGCGCCGCTCGGCGACGTGCCGGTGGCGTGGATCGACACGAAGGCGTCGCCGTCGAGCGCGGCGATGTCGATCGTGTAGACGCCGTTCTCGTCGGCGATCGCGGTGAAATCGACGCCGCCGACCGACACGGTCACGGTCGCGCCGGGCACCGGTTCGTCGGTGACGCGTCCGCGCAGCGCCAGGATCACGCCGCCACCGGCGACTTCGACCGTGACCGTGCCGAGGCGCGGCGGCGACTTCGGCGCCTGCACGAGGTACTGGAACTGGTCGGAACCGACGAAGCCCGCGTCGGGCGTGTACTGCACGCGCCCGTTCTCGACGCGCGTGCGGCCGTGGCCCGCGGGGAGCACCGTCACCAGGCGCCGGGTCGCACCGACGTCGCCGTCGTTCGCGATCACGTCGACGAGGACGGGTTGCCCGCCCGCCGTCGTCGCGTGATCGGGCGCCGCTTCCTGCAACCCGGGCGGCCCGGCGGTGGCGGCGGACGCCCCCGCCATCGCCATCAGCAGACACCCCGAGCGCCACACTTTCGAGCCTGCGTTCATCGCGGATTCCCCTGGTGGAACCGGCCCGGCGGGTCGGTCGTACGGCGACGAACGCGGGCTCCCCGGCCCATCGGCCACGCCTATCCGGCGGGGCTCACGCCCCAGTCGGCCGGGCCCAGCGGGGACAGTCCGTGGCGCGCCCGCGCACGGTCGCACTGCGGGCTCGGCGCGCCTGCTTCCCACGCGGCGGCAAGCGCGCGGCAGGGGGACGGACGCGCCGGATAGATGGTGCATGCGGTCGATTCGCCGATGCGGCCGGCGAGGGCGACGCAGCGGTCGGTGCCGACCGCGCGGCGCAGTTCGAGTTCGTGGTGGCGCAGTGGAAGCACCAGGGCCGCCGCCACACCGTCCGGCGACGCCGGCTGCGCTTCGGACCAGTGGAACGCCACGCGGAACGATGCGCAGCAGGCGCCGCAGCGTTGGCAGGGGTGCGCCATGCGTTTCGCGGCCGCAGCCGCTCCTAGAGCACCTTGAAGGTGCGGGTTTCGACCACCTGGTCGTTGATCGCGATGTCGACGGTGTAGTCGCCGGCCGGCCACGGGGCCGGCTGCCGGATCGCGAAGGTGGTCACCGTCGGGGCGGTCGGCGCCAGGCTCTGGCCGGCGCGGGCGATTTCGGTGCCGTCGGCGGTGCGCCAGCGCGCGGACAGCGTCAGCCCGGCACTGCTGCCGATGCCGACGACCGCGGCGTGGATGGCGTCGGCCGGCGCGAACGTGTCGAGCGGCTCGCGCACCTGGCCTTCCTCGTCGACCGCGCGCCCGAGCGTGACGGACGCGACGCGGAAATCGCCGGTCGGCAGCGGCGGCAGTTCCGGTT
>CAMPHE010000206.1 GCA_946885815.1 uncultured Arenimonas sp. | reverse complement strand
GAGCGGGGAGGGCGGGCGCGTATCATTCCGCCAATTCTGTCAGGAGCGCGTCATGGGCCCAACGTCCCCGCCTGCCGCCGGCGACCTCGAGCGGCTCTTCGCGGCCATCCCGGAGCGCAACACCAGCGACTGCCTGCTGCGCACGATGCAGCAGCACCACGTGCAGCTGTCGACGATGGCGGACAACAAGGCCAACATCATCATCACGATGTCGTCGATCGTGCTGACCCTCGTGCTCGGTCGCCTCGACGACCCGCAGCTGCGGATCGCGTCGCTGACGCTGGCCGCGTTCACGATGCTCGCGCTGCTGCTGGCCGTGCTCGCCGTGCTGCCGAAATACCGGCCGCTCAAGCTCGCCGCCGACGCGCCGTTCCCGACCGGCTTCAACCTGCTGTTCTTCGGCCACTTCGCCGAGCTGCCGCGGGAGCGGTTCCTCACCGAGATCGCCGGCGCGCTGAAGTCGGACGGCTCGGTGTACGAGACGATGGCGCGCGACACCTACGCGCTCGGCTGGTATCTCGCCCACCACAAGTACCGCTATCTGCGGCTCGCGTACCTGTTCTTCCTCGGCGGCTTCATCCTGGCGGTGCTGGTGCAGGTCGCGTCGATGCTGGTGGGCTGATGGCGACGGTGGCGTCGGCGCTGCGCGACGCCGTCGCGCGCCTGCCCGGCGACGAAGCCCGCGCCGAGGCCGAGCGGCTGCTCGGCCATGCGCTGGACCGGCCCCGCAGCTGGCTCTACGCGCACGCCACCGACGCGATCGACGACGCCGCGGCCGCACGGCTCGACGCGTTCGTCGCCCGACGCGCGGCGGGCGAGCCGGTCGCGCAGATCACCGGCCGGCGCGGATTCTGGTCGCTCGAACTCGAAGTCACCCGCGACACGCTGGTGCCGCGCCCGGAAACCGAGACGCTGGTGGAACTCGCGCTCGCACGGCTGCCGGATGCGCCGGCGCGCGTGCTCGACCTCGGCACCGGCACCGGCGCCATCGCGCTGGCGCTCGCCGCCGAGCGCCCCGATCTCGACCTGACGGCGGTCGACGCCAGCGCCGCGGCGCTCGCCGTCGCCGCGCGCAATGTCGCCGCGTGCGCGGCGCGCGTGCGACTGCTGCACGGCACGTGGTTCGCGCCGGTCGCCGGCGAGCGATTCGCGATGGTCGTGGCCAACCCGCCGTACCTGGCCGATGACGACCCGCATCTGCGCGAAGGCGACCTGCGGTTCGAGCCGGGCCTCGCCCTGTCATGCGGACCGGAAGGACTGGAGGCGATCCGCGCGATCGTCGCGGCGGCGCCGGCGCATCTGCTGCCCGGCGGCTGGCTGCTGGTCGAACACGGCTGGACCCAGGGCGACGCGGTGCGCGCGCTGTTCGCTTCCGCGGGCTTCGTCGAGGTCGCGACCGCGCCGGATCTCGAGGGCCGCGACCGCGTGACGCTCGGCCGGCGCTAGCGTCCGGTACCGGCGGCGGCCGGTGCGGGCTGTGCCGGCCAGCGGCGCAGCACGGCGGCGCGTACGCCGTCGGCATCCAGGCCGGCGTCGGCGAGCAGCTGCTCGCGGCTCGCGTGTTCCTGGTAGCGGTCGGGCAGGCCGAGGTGCAGCACCGGCAGGGTGATGTTCTCGGCCGCGAGCAGCTCGGCGACCCCGCTGCCGGCGCCGCCGGCGATGCAGCCGTCCTCGAGCGTCACGAAGCCCTCGTGGGTGCGCGCCAGTTCCAGCACCAGCGCGCGGTCGAGCGGCTTCACGAAACGCATGTTCACCACCGTGCACCCGAGTTCGCGCCCGACCTTCTCGGCGACGGGCACCATCGCGCCGAATGCCAGCAGCGCCAGCCGCGCGCCGCGCTGGCGCAGTTCGGCCTTGCCGATCGCCAGCACGTCCAGCGACGGCTGCACGGCGACCCCCGGACCGGCACCGCGCGGATAGCGCACCGCCGCCGGCCCGGCGTGGCGGAAACCGGTGGAGAGCATCTGCCGGCATTCGTTCTCGTCGGCCGGCGCCATCACCACCATGTTCGGGATGCAGCGCAGGTAGGCCAGGTCGAAGCTGCCGGCGTGCGTCGCACCATCCGGCCCGACGACGCCGGCGCGGTCGATCGCGAACAGCACGTCGAGGTCCTGCAGCGCGACGTCGTGGATCAGCTGGTCGTAGCCGCGCTGCAGGAACGTCGAGTAGATCGCGACCACCGGCTTCGCCCCCTCGATCGCCATGCCGGCGGCCAGCGTCACCGCGTGCTGCTCGGCGATCGCGACGTCGAAATAGCGCTGCGGATACTCCTTCGAGAACCGCACGAGACCCGAGCCCTCGCGCATCGCCGGCGTGATGCCCATCAGGTGTTCGTCGGCGGCGGCCATGTCGCACAGCCAGTCGCCGAACACCTGCGTGTACGTCGGTTTCGCCGGCGCGGCCTTCTTGACGATGCCGACGCCCGGGTCGAACGGACCGACCGCGTGGTATTCGATCTGGTCGCCTTCGGCGAGCTCGTAGCCCTTGCCCTTGGTGGTGATCACGTGCAGCAGCTGCGGGCCCTTCAGTCCCTTGAGCGTCTTCAGCGTCGCCACCAGCGCCTGCACGTCGTGGCCGTCGATCGGCCCGGTGTAGTGGAAGCCCATCTCCTCGAACAGCGTCGACGGGACGAACATGCCCTTCCAGTGTTCCTCCCAGCGGCGCATGAACCGCGCCGGCGCGCCGCGCTTGTCGCCGAACAGCTTCTTGCCGCCCTCGCGGATCGCGTTGAGGGTGCGCGAGCCGGACAGCCGGCCGAGCATTTTCGTCAGGCCGCCGACGTTCTCGGAGATGGACATCCGGTTGTCGTTGAGGACGACCAGCAGATCGGGCTCCGGCTCCATGCCGCCGCCGTGGTTGAGCGCCTCGAAGGCCATGCCGGCGGTCATCGCGCCGTCGCCGATCACCGCGACGACCTTGCGCGGGTCGCCCTTCGCCTGCAGTGCGATGGCCATGCCCAGCGCGGCGGAGATCGACGTCGAGCTGTGCCCCACGCCGAGCGTGTCGTATTCGCTCTCGTCGCGCTTCGGGAACGGCGCGATGCCGTCCTTCTGCTTCACGGTGTGGATCGTGTCGCGGCGACCGGTCAGGATCTTGTGCGGGTAGCACTGGTGGCCGACGTCCCAGACGAGGCGGTCGAGCGGCGTCTCGAAGACATGGTGCAGCGCGACCGTCAGTTCGATGACGCCCAGCCCCGCGCCGAAATGGCCGCCGGACTGGCTGACCTGCTCGATCAGGTACGCCCGCAGTTCGTCGGCGACCGCGGGAAGCTCCGCTTCCGGGACGCGACGCAGGTCGGCCGGTTCGTCGATACGCGACAGATGCGGGTAACGCTGGGAGTCCATCAGGCAAGACCGGGAGGGCAGACGCCGATTGTCCCGCGCGCCGCCGGGCGGCGGCAAGGCGAAATCTGGCGGGAATCTGTCCCTCAGCGGCGGAAACGCCCCAGCAGTCCGCCGCCCTTCGCCGGTTCGGCGGGCGGCGGGCCGCCCGTTTCCGGCTCGGCGACGCCGACGGCGAGCGACGCGTTCACGTAGTCGATCACTTCGTCGAGGCTGACGCCGCTCGCTTCGGCGATCTCGGTCAGCGGCGCGGGACCTTTCATCATCACCGTCGCGATCCGGAAATGCTTCGGGTATTCACGCTCGGTCTGCGGCCACTTCAACAGCTTGAAGCGGTCATTCGGGTTGTAGCCCTGCATCAGCGCGCCACCGCCGCCGGACAGCGCGCACAGCCACGCCAGCCGCGACCACGGATGCCGGCCGCCCAGCTTCGCTTCCAGCGCCGGCAGTTCGGCGGCCGCGACCGGAGTGAAATCGGCCTCGGTGAGTGCCAGCGAGCAGTACGGCACCAGCGGCTTGAGCGTGCTGCCGCCGAGCCACGTCTGCGACGCCGGATCCAGCACCAGCTCCGGGCCGTCGCCGCGCTGCAAGCGTACCGGGCCGGGCAGGGCGTCCGGGCGCAGGAAATCGAGAAGCGTGCGCCGCGAAGGCGGCATCGCCGCGCGTTCGGCCGTGGTCGTCGGACCGGGTGCGGTGGTCGGCGCGGCGGCTGCCGCCGTCGTGTCCGGAGCGGGTTCGGGGGCGGGGGTCGCGACGGCAGGAGCGAGGGTGGCCGCAGGCGCGGCGACCGGCGGGCCCGGTTCCGGTGCCGGCGTCGGCGCGCTGTCTGCCGCGGTCGCGGCCGCGGCCGCGGCGCCGTCGGCCGCCAGTTCCGTTT
>CAMPHE010000205.1 GCA_946885815.1 uncultured Arenimonas sp. | reverse complement strand
CAGAAGATGACGCCGACGCCGGGCATGGACCCGATGCAGAAGAAGATCATGACGTTCATGCCGCTCGTCTTCGGCGTGATGATGGCCTTCTTCCCCGCCGGCCTGGTGCTGTACTGGTGCACGAACGGCCTGCTCGGCCTGCTGCAGCAGTGGGTCATCCAGCGTCGCCACGGCGTCGGCACGGCGGTCGCCGCCGCGAAGTGAAGCGGGTGCGCCGGCCGGGCGCGCCGGCGTTTTCTGCGACCATCGCGCGATGACCGACCGCGACACCATCGCCGCGATCGCCACCGCGCCGGGTGCCGGCGGCATCGGCATCGTCCGCGTCAGCGGCCCGGCGTGCCGCGCGATCGCCGGCACGCTGCTCGGCCGCGCGCCGCGGCCGCGCCACGCGCACTACCTGCGCTTCCGCGACGCCGACGGCGACACCATCGACGACGGACTGCTGCTGCATTTTCCCGCCCCGCATTCGTACACCGGCGAAGACGTGCTGGAGCTGCAGGCCCATGGCAGCCCGGTGCTGCTGGCGCGGCTGCTGGCCCGTTGCGTCGCGCTCGGCGCGCGGCGGGCGCGGCCGGGCGAATTCACCGAACGCGCGTTCCTCGAAGGGCGGCTCGACCTGGCGCAGGCCGAGGCCGTGGCCGACCTGATCGCCGCCGGCAGCGAGGCGGCCGTCCGCGCCGCGCGCCGCTCGCTCGACGGCGAGTTCTCGCGGCGCGTCGAGGCGGTGGTGGAAGGCGTCACCGGGCTGCGCGTCTGGATCGAGGCGGCCCTGGATTTCCCCGAAGAGGAGATCGACTTCCTCGCCGCACCTGAACTCGCGACGCGGCTGCAGCAGGTCGTCGACGCGCTCGCGCGCCTGCGCACCGACGCCGACCGCGGCCGCCGCCTGGTCGACGGCCTGCACGGGGTGATCGTCGGCGCGCCGAACGCCGGCAAGTCGTCGCTGCTCAATGCGCTCGCCGGCGAGGAACGCGCGATCGTCACCGACATCGCCGGCACCACCCGCGACCTGCTGCGCGAACAGCTCGTGATCGACGGGGTCGGTTTCACGCTGGTCGACACCGCGGGCCTGCGCGAATCGGCCGAGCCGGTGGAACGCGAAGGCATCCGGCGCGCCCGCGCCGAACTCGCCCGGGCCGACCTCGTGCTCGCGGTGCTGGACGACACCGCGCCGGGCCCCGTGCCCGACGGCCTGCCCGCCGCCGTGCCGGTGCTGTGGCTGCACAACAAGGCGGACGCCAGCGGCCACCCGATCGTCGAGCAGGTCCGCGACGACGGTGTCCACCTGTGGGTTTCGGCGCGCACCGGCGCCGGGCTGGACGGACTGCGGCGCCGGCTGCGCGCGCAGGCCGGTGCGCAACCCGCGGGCGAGGGCGGCTTCAGCGCCCGCACGCGCCATCTCGAGGCGATGGACCGCGCCGCCGTGCAGCTGGCGCACGCCGGCGCGCACCTGCATCGCGGGGACGGCGAACTCGCCGCGGAAGACCTGCGGCAGGCCCAGGATGCGCTCGGCGCCATCACCGGCCGCGTCGACGCGGAGGCGTTGCTGGGCCGCATCTTCACGGACTTCTGCATCGGCAAGTGAAGGCGCCGATTCCGTGCGACGGGTCGCGCCCGCAACGTTTCCGCCTTGACAAAGCGGCCAACAACGAGTGTGCTGATCGTCATGGTCCGTTAACTTTTCGTCAGGGGAATTCCAGATGACCGCTTCGACTTCCACCTCCCGCGCTCTTCGCTGGGGCATCGCGCTGGCACTGGGTCTGGCCGTCGCCGGCTGTTCGAAGGACGACGAAGCCGCGCCGGCCGATGGCGCCGCGCCCGCGGCCGCGGGCCCGACCGCCGAGCAGGAAGCCGCCGCCGAAGCCGCCGCGCAGGCCGCGCGCGAAGCCGAAGCGGCCCTGGCCGCGCTGCCGACCGAAGAACTGCGCAACCGCGGCAGTCAGGCCCTGCGCGAGCAGCGGCTGTACGCCCCGGCCGGCGACAACGCGATGGAGTACTACCTCGCGCTGCGCGAGAAGAGCGAAACGCCGGATGCGTCCGCCGAGAGCGCGCTGATCGACCTGATGCCGTACGCGATCATCGCCGCCGAGCAGGCCATCGGCCGCGAGGATTTCGTCGAGGCCGAGCGGCTGCGCGCGCTGATCGAGAAGACCGACGCGCAGGCACCGGCGCTGCCGCGCATCAAGGACTCCATCGCGAAGGGCCAGGCGGGCGCCGCCGAGCGCGTGGCCGAGGAGGCCGCGCGCGAGGAGCAGCGCGAACGCGACGCCGAGCTGGCGGCCGAGCGCGCCCGGGAAGAGGCCGCCGCTGCCGCCGCCGCTGCCGCCGCCGCGGCCGCGGCCCCGACGCCCGAGCCGACGCCGGCCACGCCGGCCCCGGCACAGCCGCAGCCGCGCCCGACCACCCCGTCGCCGACCACCACCGCGCCGGCGCCTGTCGCCGCCACGCCGCCGCCGGCCCCGGCGCGCAGCAGCACGCCGGTCGGCGTGCGCACGCCGCAGCCGGAATACCCGCGCGCGGCGATCCGTGCCGGCATCACCGGCGAGGTCACGGTCGAGATCAGCATCGCCGCCGACGGCAGCGTCAGCGACGTCCGCGTGGTCCGCGCGCAGCCGCGCGGCGAATTCGAGCGCGGTGTGCTGTCGACGGTGCGCGACTGGCGCTTCGAACCCATGGACGGCCCGGCGACGATCACGCGCACGTTCACCTTCCGGCCCTGACCCGGGTCGCGACGACGCCAGCAGAGCCCGGCTTCGGCCGGGCTTCTTTTGTGGGGTGACCGGGCGAAGGCCTAGGTCGACACCGCCAGCTGCTCCCGGTGATAGATCCGGACCGCGATCCAGACCAGCACGGCCGCCAGCGCCAGCGTCGCGCCGAAGCTCGACGCGAAGCGGCCGGCTTCGACGACCTCGGCGCGCGCGAGCGACATGATCAGCACGTGCTGCGAGAGCAGCGGCACGCCGGCCATCCAGAACTCCGTCTTCATCGGGTTGATCATCAGGATCACCGACGGGATCATCGGCAGCAGCATCAGCAGCGACAGGTAGGTCTGCGCTTCGCGGTAGCTCTTCGCGTAGGCGGCGACGATCGTCTGCAGCGCCGCGAACACCATCACCAGCGGCACCATCAGCAGGCCGGCGCGCACGACGAAGCCGGCGCCGAGTTCGACCACCATGCCCAGCTTCTCCAGCGGGATGAAGCGGAACGCGAACGCGAAGCAGACCAGGCTCAGCATCATGCTGGTCATCGCGAACGCGAAGGTGGCGCCCAGCTTGCCGAGCACGATCTGCGCGCGCGTCGCCGGGGAGGCGAGCAGGGGCTCCAGCGACTGCCGCTCGCGCTCGCCGGCGGTGGTGTCGATCGCGAGGTACATGCCGCCGAGGAACGCGCCGAGCACCAGCAGGTACGGGAGGAAACCCAGCAGCATGCCGGCGCGCTGCTGCCGGCTGGCGAGATCGCGCTCGGCCACCGCGACCGGGGCGACCAGCGACGGATTCAGGCCGCGCGCCGACAGCCGCAGCGCGGCCTGCTGCCCGCCGTACGCCTTCAGCAGCCCGGTGAGGCGCGCGACCGGCGCGCGCGAATCCTGGTCGGAGCTGTCGTACACCACTTCGACCTGCGCGGTGCGGCCCTGCCGCCACCAGTCCGGATACGACGCCGGCACGATCAGCACGGCCTTCGCCGCGCGGTCGCGCACCGCCGCCGACGGATCGTCCGGCGCCGGCTGCACGACGACGCCCTGGCTGCGCAGCCAGCCGACCAGGTTCGGCGCGCGTTCGGCGCCGACCACCGGTACCTCCAGCGGTTTCTCGGCGCTGGCCAGCTGCTTGTTGATCATGAAGCCCATCATGAACACGAAGAAGATCGGGCCCAGCAGCGGCCCCATCACCAGCGCGTTCATGATCGTCTTGCGGTCGCGCAGGTTCTCGACGACTTCCTTCAGGAAAACGATGCCGGCGGCCTTCATGCCATCAGTCCTTCTTCGGTGCCGATCGCCTTGACGAAGGCGTCCTCGAGGTTCGGCTCGCCCGTCTGCGCGCGCAGTTCGTCGGCGGTGCCCTCGGCCACGACGCGGCCGTGCGCGACGATCACGATGCGATCGCAGAGCGCGGCGACCTCCTGCATGATGTGGCTGGAGAACAGCACGCAGCGGCCCTCGTCCTTCTGCTGCAGCAGGAAGCGGCGCATCGCCCGCGTCGCCATCACGTCCAGCCCGTT
>CAMPHE010000204.1 GCA_946885815.1 uncultured Arenimonas sp. | reverse complement strand
CGGCATACGAGATCTGCGCATGTCTCGGGCTCGGAGATGTGTATAAGAGACAGGGCGTGGCCGCAGCGCATCACGCTGGTACCGGCGGCGTTCACGCGCATCGCGTCGCTCTGCCTGCTGATCCGGGGCGAGCACAAGCGCACGCTGCTGCGGCAGGCGCTGGCCGACGACGATGCGTGGCGCTGGCCGGTGCTCGCCGCGGTGCACGCGGCGGCAACGCCGTTCACGGTCTACTGGGCCCCTTGAGGCGAGACGGAGCACGACGATGGCGATCCATCCGCGCCTGCACGAAATCACGGAACGCATCCGCGCGCGCAGCCTCGCGACGCGCACCGCGTACCTCGCCGCGATCGAGGCCGCGCGCGGCCGCGGCCCGCATCGCGGCCACCTGAGCTGCGGCAATCTCGCGCACGGCTTCGCGGTCGCCGAAGGCACCGACAAGTCGCGCATCGCCGGCGCGGTCACGCCGAACCTCGGCCTCGTCACCGCGTTCAACGAGATGCTCTCGGCGCACGCACCTTACGAGCACTACCCGCCGCTGATCCGCGACGCCGCGCGCCGCGCCGGCGGCACCGCGCAGGTCGCCGGCGGCGTGCCGGCGATGTGCGACGGCGTCACCCAGGGCCAGGACGGCATGGAGCTGAGCCTGTTCTCGCGCGACGTGATCGCGCAGGCCACGGGCATCGCCCTCACCCACGACATGTTCGACGCGGCGCTGCTGCTGGGCATCTGCGACAAGATCGTGCCCGGGCTGCTGCTCGGCGCGCTCGCGTTCGGCCACCTGCCGAGCGTGTTCGTGCCGGGCGGACCGATGCCGCCGGGGCTGCCGAACAAGGAGAAGCAGGCGGTCCGCGAGCGCTTCGCGAACGGCGCGGCTTCGCGCGAAGAGCTGCTGGCGGCGGAGGCCGCGTCGTACCACAGCGCCGGCACCTGCACGTTCTACGGCACCGCCAATTCCAACCAGGTGCTGCTGGAGGCGATGGGGCTGCAGCTGCCGGGGTCGTCGTTCGTGAACCCGGGCACGCCGCTGCGCGACGCGCTGACGCGCGAGGTGGTAGCGCTGGCGACGCGCATCACCGCGCTCGGCGAGCACTGGAAGCCGTTGGGTCGCCTGGTCGACGAGCGGGCGATCGTCAACGCGATCGTCGCGCTGCTCGCCACCGGCGGATCGACGAACCACACGATCCACTTCATCGCGGTCGCGCGCGCGGCGGGCATCGTCGTCGACTGGGAGGATTTCGACGCGCTCGCGCGCATCGTGCCGCTGCTGGCGCGGATCTACCCGAACGGCGACGCCGACGTGAACCATTTCGCGGCCGCCGGCGGCACGCCGTTCGTCTTCCGGGAACTGCTCGACGCGGGACTGATGCACGAGGACGTCGAGACGATCCTGCCCGGGCAGTCGCTGCGCGCATGGACGCGCGAACCGCGACTGGACGGCGACGGCGCGCTGTACTGGGTCGACGCGGTGCCGGCGTCCGCCGACACGGCGATCGTGCGGCCGGCCGCCGACCCGTTCGATCCGCACGGGGGACTGTCCCTGCTTCGCGGCAATCTCGGGCGCTCGCTCGGCAAGCGGTCGGCGGTGAAGCCGGAGCATCGCCGCGTGCATGCGCCGGCGGTCGTGGTGGACCATCCGCGCACGCTGAACCTGCTGCACCAGCAGGGCGCGCTGCCGGAGCATTTCGTCGCGGTCGTGCGGTTCCAGGGCCCCAAGGCGAACGGCATGCCGGAAATGCATTCGCTGCTGCCGGTGCTCGGGCTGCTGCAGAACCAGGGGCGCCGCGTCGCGCTGGTGACCGACGGGCGGCTGTCGGGCGCGTCGGGCAAGGTGCCGGCGGCGATCCACGTGACGCCCGAGGCGCTGTGCGACGGCCCGATCGCGCGCGTGCGCGACGGCGACATGATCCTGCTCGACCTCGACACCGACGCCCTCGTGGTCGAAGTCGCCGACGCCGAACTGGCGGCGCGCGAACCGGCGCGGCCGCATCCGGCCAATCGCGTCGATCTCGGCCGCAGCCTGTTCGGTCTCAACCGGGCGAACGTCGGCCCCGCCGACGAGGGCGCGCTGTCGATCTCGGTCGGCGGCGAAGGCTGATCCGGACCCGCGTCAGCGTGCCGCGGTGCGCGCGCCGCTCGATGCGCGCACCACGAGCGCCGGCTCGATCGTCAGCGGTCCCCCGGGTTCGGCGTCGCCGGCGAGCCGCGCGATCAGGCGCCGCGCGGCGACGTCGCCGAGGCGCGCGATGTCCACGCGCATCGTCGTCAGCGCCGGATGCATGTAGTTCGCCATCGGGATGTCGTCGAAGCCGGCCAGCGCGATGTCGTCGGGCACGCGCAGGCCCGCTTGCGCGAACGCGAACAGGCAGCCGAGCGCCATCATGTCGTTCGCCGCGAACACCGCGTCGGGCCGCTTACCGGCCTGCAGCAGCACCTGCCCGGCGCGATGCCCCGACGCGCCGTCGAACATCCCGTCCACGACCCACGGCTCGCTGCCGGACGCCGACGCCGCGAGCTCGTCCTGGTAGCCGCGCAGCCGCTCGACCGCGTCGTACGTGCCGGCGAGGCCGCCGATGAACGCGATGCGCCGATGGCCGACGTCCAGCAGATGCCGCACCATCGCCCGCGCGCCGCCGTACGCGTCGATGCACACCGCGTTCGCGCCGGGCGCGCCGGGGCTGTTGATCATCACGATCGGCATCGCGCCGGCCGGGCGTTCGGCGCCCGGCGCCGGCGCGTCGGTGAACGGCGCCATCAGCAGCACGCCGTCGACACGGCCGCGCAGCGTGCGCAGCGACGCGTCCTGCTCGTCCGGGTCGCAGTCGTAGTTCGACACGACGATGTGCATGCCGTGCTCGCGCGCGGCGCCGTCGACGCCACGCAGCAGTTCCGAGAAGAATTCACCGTCGAGGCTCGGCAGCACCACGCCGAGCGTCTGCGTCCGCCGGCTGCTGAGGCTGCGTGCGGCGGCGTGCGGGACGTAGCGCAGCTGTTCGGCCGCCTCCTCGACGCGCTGGCGCACGGCGGCCGTCACGTTCTGGTGCCCGTTGAGCGCGCGCGACACCGTCGCCACGGACACCCGGGCCACGCGGGCCACATCCTTGATCGTCACGCTCACATCGGCTTCCCCATCCCCGATCCCGCCGTGGCGGGCTGCCGGGAGGCCGATTCTGCATCAAGTACGGCGCGGATTCACGGACCGCGTGAGCGGCCGAAGCCGCCGGCTCAGGGCAGTACGGGACGGAATGGACGCACCTCGACGCGCTCGAAAACCCCCGCCGCGAGGTAGGGCTCGGCGTCCGCCCACACCCGCGCCTCGGCCAGCGACGGGAATTCGGCCACCACGAGGCTGCCGGTGAACCCGGCGGGGCCCGGATCTTCGGCGTCGAGCGCCGGCAGCGGGCCGGCGAGCTTCAGGCGGCCGGCGGCCGCGAGCGCCTGCAGGCGCGCCAGATGCGCGGGACGCGCGGCGAGACGGGCCGGCAGCGCGCCGTCGCGTTCATGGCCCAGGATCATGTACCACACGGTGCGCACTCCGATTCGTGGAAAATGCCGCGGCACCCCGACGGAAACCGCCATGGATCGCCTCGAAGACGTCGTCATTATCACCGAAGTGGACGACGGCCCCGCCTTCGCCGGCCACATCTTCCGCCGCGCGTTCGGCGCCGAGATCCCGGATTTCGAGCATCACGTGGTCGCCTTCGTACGGCCTGCCGAGGACCTGTTCGTGCCGGCGAACTACGTGCACCTGTGGCTGCGCGACGACGTCGGGCTGATCGGCGGCGCGTCGACCGACGGTCGCGCGTTCGGTCACCTCGCGCCGGAGACCGCCACGCGCATCCGCGACGCCGGCGGGCTCTACCTGCAGACGCTGCGCTGGACCTTCGCGAAATTCGCCGACCGCTGCGACGCGTTCTTCGGCTACTGCGGCGACCCGCGCGCGTGGGAAGTCGACATGCAGGCCGGCTTCGAACCGACGCGGCACGACAGGCTGATCGTGCACTGGCACCGGCCGCTGCCGCCGGCGCGGCGGGAGGAACTGGTCGAACGGGCGCACGGCTTCGGGCCGTTCTGACCGGAAACCGCCGCTGTAGGAGCGGCTTCAGCCGCGAACCGGATCTACGCCACGGAAGCATTCGCGGCTGAAGCCGTTCCTACGGGCGGCGGCAAGTTTCGAGGATCGCCCGCAGCTCGTCGGGCGACTTCCAGTGCCAGCCGCAGACGTAGCGCGGCAGTTCCCACGGATCGCTGTGCGCGTGCACGGGCT
>CAMPHE010000203.1 GCA_946885815.1 uncultured Arenimonas sp. | reverse complement strand
CGCCGCTCGTCGACGTGATGCTGGTGCTGCTGATCATCTTCATGATCACGGCGCCCCTGATGTCGCACAAGGTCAAGGTGGACCTGCCGCAGGCGACGCTCGCCGAGAAGCCGAAGATCGACAAGCCGCCGATCACGATCGCGGTGCAGGCCAACGGCCGCATCTACTGGAACGACGAAGCCGTGAACAACGACCTGCTCGAGTCCCGCCTCGCGGTGCTCGCGCAGGAAGTGCCGCAGCGCCAGGTCGACATCCGTGCCGACAACGTCACCAAGTACTCGATCATCGCCGACGTGGTGAAGAAGGCCCGGATGGCCGGCATCCGCAAGATCGGCTTCGTGTCGACGCCCGAGCGCTGAGGAGACGCCGATGGCTTTCACTTCCAATTCCGGCGGCGGCCCGATGGCCGACATCAACGTCACGCCGCTCGTCGACGTGATGCTGGTGCTGCTGATCATCTTCATGGTCACCGCGCCGGCGCTGTCGTACCAGATCCAGGTCGACCTGCCGCAGCGCACCTCCAACCCGCCGCCGCCGCCGAAGGATCCGCCGGATCCGATCCGGATCCGCGTCGACGCGGGCGGCACGATCACGTGGAACAACTCGCCGATCCCGATGTCGGTGCTGCAGTCGTCGCTCGAAGTGGAAGCCGAGCGCAACCCGCAGCCGACGCTGGAGATCGAGACCGACCCCGACGCCCAGTACGAGACGCTGGCGAAGGTGCTGTCGCGCGCGAAGAACGCGAATATGGTGAAGATCTCGTTCGTGGACCCGGGCGCGTAACCGCACCCGTTTTCCCGCACCTGCAGCGACGCCGCCTCCGGGCGGCGTTTTTCTTTGGCCCCTGCCCGGCCGGCTGAACGGCGACGAACCCGCCCTCGACGCCCGGGTTGCCAGCCGGGCCGCCGCGGGTGTCCGATGGATCCGGGTCCATCGCGAAAGGGGGTGCGTCATGGCGTTCGCCGTTGCACGTCGGGACACGCTGGCCGACATCAACATCACGCCGCTGGTCGACGTGATGCTGGTGCTGCTGGTCATCTTCATGGTCACCGCGCCGATGCTCGACCACCGGCTCGGGCTGACGCTGCCGCAGCGGGCCGATCCACCGCCGCCGCCGTCGCCGACCGCGGTGCTGAGCGTGCAGCCGGGCGACCTGTTCGCGCTCGACGGCGTGGCGATGACGCCGGGCCGCCTCGAGGCCGCGCTCGCCGACTGGCATCAGCGCGTGCCCGACGGCGTGCTGAAGGTGGACGTGAGCCCGGAAGCCGACTATCAATCCGCGGCGACCGCGCTGGCGGCCGCGGATCGGGCCGGCATCGATCAGGTCGGCGTCGTCGAATACTGACGCGACGACCGCCGCACGCGCCGGTCGGCCTCAGCCGGCCGGCGTCGTCGTCGCGGCGATCACCTGCAGATAGCGGTGCACGGTCGCACCGAGGCCGGCATGCAGGGCTTCGCCGATCAGCGCGTGGCCGATCGAAACCTCGAGCACGCCGGGTACCGTCGCGAGGAAGTCGCCGAGGTTGTGCTGGTCGAGGTCGTGGCCCGCATTGACCCCGAGTCCGGCACGCCGCGCGTCCCGGGCCGTCGCGGCGCACGCGGCCAGCGTTTCCGCCGCATCGCCGGCGGCGTGGGCCTCGGCGAACGGACCGGTGTAGATCTCGATGCGGTCCGCGCCCAGCGCCGCCGCGACGTCGAGGTCCGGCGCGCCGGCATCCATGAACAGCGACACCCGGACACCCAGCGCCTTCAACTCCGCGACCAGCGGGCGCAGCCGCCCGGCATCGCGGCGCAGGTCGAAGCCGTGGTCGGAGGTGAGCTGGCCGTCGCCGTCGGGCACCAGCGTGGCCTGCTGCGGACGCACCGCGGCGACGAGCGGCAGCAGCCCCGGGTAGCCCGGCCGCGGCGGTGCGAACGGATTGCCCTCGATGTTGAACTCGGCGCGTCCGGCGACGAGCGCCGCCAGCGCGTGGACGTCGTCGGCCCGGACATGGCGCTGGTCGGGCCGCGGATGCACGGTGATGCCGCCGGCACCCGCCCCGATCGCCGCCGCCGCCGCGGCGACGATGTCGGGCGAGCGCCCGCCGCGCGAATTCCGCAGCACCGCCACCTTGTTCACGTTGACGCTGAGCACCGTCATGCGCGAAAGGGTAACGGTTCCGCGGTTGGCGGTGCGGGTTTGGAGGATAATCACCTCATGTTCACGACCCGCCCGCTCGTCGCCGCCGCGCTGGCCATCGTGCTGGGCATCGCGGTGCCGATCGTCCCGGCCGTGGCGGCGACGATCCCGGGTGCGCCGCTGATGCGCGAATACGGCGTCGAGCACACGCACACCGCGCCGGGGCACCTGTCGGTGGTTTCCGCGGTCGACGGTACGCTGCTGGTCGGCAACGTCGAAGGCGTGCTGCAGTTCGACGGCGTCAGCTGGCACCTGATCGAACTTCCGGGCCGCGCGCCGGCGCGCTCGCTCGCGATCGGCGCCGACGGCAACACCTACCTCGGCGGCTTCGACACGTTCGGCCGGCTCGCGAAGAACCGCGACGGCGACTACATCTACGAGGAACTGCTGACCCGCGCCGGCCTGCGTGCCGGGCAACGTCACGTCGGCGTGGTCTGGGACGTGCTGTCCACGTCGCACGGCGTGTACTTCCATGCCGAACGCAACCTGCATTACCTCCCGTACGACGGTGGCGCGGCGAAACGCTGGCCGCTGGCCGACGGCCTGCGCAGTTTCTACGTCGCCGACGACCAGCTGTTCGCCCGCGTCGAGGGCCGCGGCTTCTGCCGGTTCGTCGACGGCCGCCTCGTTCCGGAGCCCGGGGCCGCGGAGTTCGCCGACCAGCCGCTGACGGGTGTGCTGGACCACGACGACTGGCGCCTGCTGGTGGGTCGCAAGGGGCTGTACCGCGCCGACGCCGACGGCATCGCGCCCATCGAGGGGCCGGCGAGCCGGCTGCTGTCGACGCTGCGCAGCTACGTCGTGCAGCCGCTCGCGGACGGCAGCTTCGCGGTGGGCACGCTCGACGGCGAACTCGTGCGCATCGGCGCCGATCTGTCGGTGCGGGAACACATCGACCTCGGCGGCTTCGGCGTGCAGGCGTTCGGCGTCGACCGCGAAGGCGGCCTCTGGGCCGCGACCGAAGGCGACCTGGTGCGGCTTTCGCTGCCGTCGCCGTGGTCCTTCCTCGGTGAGAAGCAGGGCCTGGCCGGC
This sequence comes from uncultured Arenimonas sp., assembly GCA_946885815.1. Next base: position 1,058 of record CAMPHE010000203.1, on the reverse strand, counting down.
AGTCCGATCGATTTCGAATGGCACGACGGCGCGCTGTGGCTGGCGTCGACCAACGGCATCGCGCGCACGCACGTCGACGCCGATGGCGTCGTGCACAGCGAGCGCCTGCCGTGGACCGACCTGGAGGGCCACGCCCTGCTGGGCGACGACGCCGGCCTGCTGATCGGCCTGCGCGAGGGGCTGCGCGTGCTCGACCCGGGCGCGACGCGGCCGCGCACGCTGTTCGAAGACGGGTTCAACAGCGTCTATTACCTGCTCCAGTCGCGCCACGATCCGCGGCGCGTGTACGCGGTGGCGGACACGCGGATGCTGATCGTCGAAACCGTCGACGGCCGCTGGCAGGTGACCGCCGAAATCCCGCTGCAGGGCATCTCCGTCAGCAGCATCGTCGAAGGCGGGCCGGGCCAGGTGTGGTTCGGGGACGGTCGCGGGCCGGTGCAGCGCTGGACGCTCGACGAGCGCACGCACGAGGTCACCGCGCGCGACGTGTTCGGCGATCCGCAGGGGCTCGTGGTCAGGGAGGACGGCACGCTCGTGTACCGGCTCGACGACGTGATCCACGCCACCAGCGGCGATGTCGGCTTCCGGTTCGACGGACAGCGGTTCGTCGACGACGCGGCGCCGCCGTTCACGCTGGTCGAGCGCCCGCACGAACTGCAGGTCGAGGAAACGCCGCTCGGCGACTACGCGTTCACCACGCGGGAACTCTGGCACCGCGCGACCGGCAGCGAGGAGTGGCGGCCGCTGTATCCCGGCAGCGACGCCGTGCTGGGCTACACGTGGCTCCGCGTCGGGCGCGACGGCGTGCTGCGCATCGCCACGTGGAACGGGCTGCTGCAGTTCGACCCGCGCGAACGCGAGACGCCGCCGCAGCCGCTGCGCCTGACGATGGAAAGCGTCATCGCCCGCGGCCCCGACGCCAACCTGGTGCGACTGCCGGTGGACACCGATGCCGCGCCGGCGCAGGTGCCGGCCGGCCACAGCCTGAACCTGCGGTTCTCGATGGTCAGCATGGAGAGCGGCGCCGAGTTCCGGTACCTGCTGCACGGCGTCACGCC
>CAMPHE010000202.1 GCA_946885815.1 uncultured Arenimonas sp. | reverse complement strand
GTGGCGCTGTGGGCGCTGGTGCCCGACAAGCTCGATGACGACGGCGCGCCGAAGCTGCCGAAGTACGGCCCGTTCGTCGCGACCACGATCGCGTTCTTCCTCGTCGAGATCGGCGACAAGACGCAGGTCGCCACCATCGTGCTGGCCGCGCGTTACGACCCGCTGTGGCAGGTCGTCGCCGGCACCACGCTCGGCATGGTGATCGCGAACGCGCCGGTCGTGCTGCTGGGTGCGAAGTTCGCCGCGAAGCTGCCGCTGAAGGCCGCGCGCTGGGCCGCGGCGGCGATCTTCGCCGCATTGGGGATCTGGGTCGCGATCCACGGGCTGCCGGCGACGGCGCCCGCGGCCGTGCCCGCACCCGCCCTCGAACCCGCACTCGAACCCGGCCTCGCACCCAGCCTCGGGTAGGAGCGCCTTCAGGCGCGACCCTGCTGTACCGGCCGCCTTCCGCGGTCGCGGCTGAAGCCGCTCCTACAGGCTATCCTCCGCCGCGTGAGCACGCTGCGCGAAACCCTCGAAGACCTCGCCGACGCCCTGCGCGATCGGCCCGACGAGATCCTGCTGGAGATCGGCGCCGGCGGCGAACTGCTGGTCGCGCAACTGCGCATGCTGATCGCCGGGCTGCTGCTGCTGATGCCGCTCACCAACCAGCTGTCCGGCGGCGACGCCTACGAAACGCTCGCCGGATTCGCCGGCGCCGGACTCGTGCTGCTCTTCAGCCGGTTCTGGCTGGGGCTGGCGCGCCACCGGCGCCGCCACCGCTGGCTGTCGACCGCGTCCACCGCGTTCGACGTGACCATGGTGACGCTGGTGCTCGCGCTGCTCGGCATGCAGACGCCCGCGGCCGCGCTCAACAGCGTCGTCGTCTGGTGCTGCTACCCGCTGGCGATCTTCGGCACCGCGCTGCGCCACGACCTGCGCGTGACCCTGTTCGCCGGCGCGCTGGCGATGGCGCAGTCGGCGCTGCTGTGGCTGTGGCTGGCCGGCTCCAGCGACGGCCCGCTGGTGTCGGCCGCGTACGGCACCGTCAGCGCGTCGGCGCAGCTGCAGCGCCAGGTGCTGCTGATCGCGATGACGCTGCTGACCGCGATGATCGTGTTCCGCGCGCAGCGCCTGACCCAGATGTCCGGCACCGACGGCCTCACCGGCCTGCCGAACCGCAGCTACCTCACCCATCGCGTGCCGCAGCTCGTCGCCGACGCGCGCCGCGACGACCAGACGCTGAGCCTCGCGCTGATCGATCTCGACGCCTTCCGCACCATCAACGCCGAACTCGGCCACCTCGCCGGCGACCGCGCGCTGCGTCACGCGGTGAAGGTGCTGCGGATGGAACTCGGCCGCGAGGAACCGATGATCCGCATCGGCGGCGAGGAGTTCGTGCTGCTGCTGCACCTGCCGATCGGCGCCGCATGGGAGCGCGTCGAAGCACTGCGCCGCCGTCTCGAGTCGCAGGCGTTCGAACCCGATCCCGGCGTCGAGCCGCGCCGCATGACCCTCAGTGCCGGCATCGCGTCGTGCCCGCAGGACGCCAACGATCTTTCCGGCCTCATGAAGCGTGCCGACCAGCGGCTTCGCAGCGCCAAACACCAGGGCCGCAATCGCGTCGTCGCCCGCGACGACTGACCCGCCTGCGCTGCGCGCAGAAGGGCCCTGCGCGCTGGGTTGTTCGCGGGTGGGCGCGGTGCGAGAGGTCCCGGCCCGGGGACGCCGTGAATACGTCCATGTAGGCTCATCGAAAACATCCATGTTTTCGATGCCCCGGCCCGTGCCCTCTCGCACCACGCCTCCGGCGTTCTTCGGCGCGCAGCGGCGTATCTGCGCGAAGCGCAGGTCGCCTCAGTCACCCCGTGCGATGACGCTTCGGAGAATCGAAATGCGCGGCGTCGCGACGTCCGATGATGTCTGCGCGCGAGGCCTGCATGGACGTACTTGTGGCCGCACCCGGCCCGGGCCCTCTCGCGGCTCGCCCGCCGACGAACCCCAACCGGCGACACGAAAAGTCAGAGGTCGGTGAGGCGCGGCATGGCCAAAGCGGCGCCGGGACGCTCGGTGCTGCGGGAGGCGTAGGCGACGGCGAACGCGACGCTGTCGCGGAACGGCACGGCGGCGTGGCGGGCGCGGTGCGCGGCGAGCGCGCCGTTGAACGCGTCGCCGGCGCCGGTGGTGTCGACGGCGACGGCGACGGGCGCGGGCACGCGGTAAAACGCGCGGTCGTCGCCGCGGCGCTGCGCGTCGGGATGCGAGACGAACGCGCCGGCGGCGCCGAGCGTCACGACGAGCGTGGCGTGCGCGGCGATGCGGCGGCAGAGCTCGTGAAAGGTGGTGTCGTCGAGCGCGGCGACGGCGGCATCGCTGCCGGTGCCGTCTTCGCGGCCGCAGCGGCCGGACACCGGCACGCCGGCGCTGGCGAGCAGCGCGGTGAATTCCGATTCGTTCGGCGTCAGCACGTCGCACGCGGCGAGCAGTTCGGCGTCGACGCGCGCGTTCGCGGGCGCGGGGTTGAGCATCGCCAGCGCGCCGTGCCGGCGGCCCGCGCGCAGCGCCTGCAGCACCGCGTCGAGGGGCGATTCCAGCTGCGCCAGCACGACCGCGGCGGCGGAGAACGCCTCGTCCTGTCGGTCGACGAACGCCGGCGAAAGCGCGCCGTTCGCGCCGGGCGCGATCGCGATCACGTTGGCTCCGTTCGCGTCGACGAAGATGCCGGCGGCGCCCGACGGCAGCGCGGCATGCACCTCGTCGCGCAGGTCGATGCCCTCGCCCGTCGCCAGCGCCAGCACCTGCGACGCCGCGGCATCGGCACCCAGCGCGGCGATGAACACGGTGTCGGCGCCGGCGCGCGCGGCGGCGACGGCCTGGTTGAAACCCTTGCCGCCGGGGCCGCCGGCATAGCGCGCGAGCCGCGTCGCGCCGGGGACGGGCAGCGCGTCGACGTTCCAGACGTGGTCGTGGTTGTAGGAGCCGACGATGACGACGCTGCTCATCTGGTTGTTCCTGGAGTAACGCGCAGGGCCATCGCGGCTGAAGCCGCTCCTACCGGGAGGAGGGCGTCAGCCGCCGCCGAGGGTGATCAGCACGCCGGCGATCGTCGCGGTCATCAGCGTCGCGATCGTGCCGCCGAGCACCGCGCGCAGGCCGAAGCGCGCGAGGTCCTGGCGCCGTTCCGGTGCCAGCCCGCCGATGCCGCCGATCTGGATCGCGATCGAGCTGAAGTTCGCGAAGCCGCACAGGGCGTAGGTCGCGATCAGCCGGCCCTTGTCGGTGAGCGTCACGCCGTCGACGCGGCCGTTGACGATGTCGGCCAGCTGCAGGTACGCGACGAATTCGTTGATGACGACCTTCTGCCCGATCAGCGAGCCGACGGTGGTCGCGTCGGTCCACGGCACGCCGATCACCCACGCGATCGGCGCCAGCACGTAGCCGAACAGATTGGCGAGGTCGGTCGGCTTGCCGAGCATCGTCGACAGACCGGTCACTTCGCCGATCCACGTGAGCGGCCAGTTGATCATCGCGATCAGCGCGATGAACGCCAGCAGCATCGCGCCGATGTTCAGCGCCAGGCGCAGGCCGTCGGCGGCGCCGGCGGCGGCGGCGTCGATCACGTTCGACGTGGTCTTCTCGACCTCCATCTTCACCGTGCCGCGCGTCAGCGGGTTGCCGGTTTCGGGGATCAGGATCTTGGCGATCACCAGCGTCGCCGGCGCCGCCATGATCGACGCGGCCAGCAGGTGCTTGGCGTAGAACGCCGCCTGCACCGGATCGCCGGCGCCGAGCATGCCGACGTACGCCGCGAGCACGCCGCCGGCGATGTGCGCCATGCCGCCGATCATCATCGTGATCAGCTCGCTCTCGGTCATCCGCGCGATGTAGGGACGCACCGTCAGCGGCGCCTCGGTCTGGCCGATGAACACGCTGGCGCAGACGCTCGTGGTCTCCGCACCCGACACCGGCATCACCTTCGTGATCGCCCACGCCATGCCGCGCACGATCCACTGCATCACGCCGAGGTGGTACAGCACGCCCATCAGCGACGCGAAGAAGATGATCGTCGGCAGCACCTGGAAGGCGAAGATGAACCCGTAGGTCTCGGTATTCATCAGGCTGCCGAAGATGAATTCGGAGCCGGCGTTGACGAACTCGAGGATCCGCACGAAACCGCGGCCGAGCGCGTCGAACACGTCGCGGCCACCGGGCACCAGCAGCACCAGCGCGGCGAACGCGATCTGCAGGCCCACGCCGACGCCCACCAGGCGCCAGTTCACCGCGCGCTTGTCGTTGGAGAACAGGAACGC
>CAMPHE010000201.1 GCA_946885815.1 uncultured Arenimonas sp. | reverse complement strand
CGCACGCGCGCCGGCATCGTCGCCGCCGCATGCATCGCCACCAGCCCGCCGAGCGACCAGCCGACCCACAGCGCCCGCGGCGGCACCACATCCGCCACCGCCCGCACCGCATCATCCAGCGTCAGCCCCACCCCGGCGCGCGCACTGCGCCCATGCCCCGGCAGATCCACCAGGTGCACGGAATAATCTGCTCTGAGCAAATTTTTATTTGCTCTGAGCAGATTATCGAAGATGCCGCCGTGCATGGCCCAGCCGTGCAGCAGCACCAGGGGCGCGCCCTGGCCGCGCACCTCGACGTGCAGGTTCATGCGGTAACCGGGTCGACCGGATCGGGCGAGGCTTTCACCGCGTCGGCGAGCGCCGCGAGCAGGCCGTCGACGTCGGCTTCGCCGTGGTCGACCGTCAGCGTCACGCGCAGGCGCGCCTGGCCGTCCGGCACCGTCGGCGGACGGATCGCACCGACGAGGTAGCCGGCTTTCTCCAGCGACGACGACAGCGCCAGCGCCTGCGTATTGGCGCCGACCACGATCGGCTGGATCGGGGTGAACGATTCCTGCAGCGGCACGCCGATGGCCGCGGCCCCGCGCCGGAAGCGCGCGACCAGCGACGCCAGCTTCGCGCGCCGCCACGCCTCGCCGCGGATCAGCCGCAACGACGCGCGCATCGCCGCCGCCATCGCCGGCGCCGGCGCGGTGGAATACAGATACGGCCGCGCGGTTTCCGCCACATGCCCCACCAGCGCCGCGCTGCCCAGCCGCACCGCACCCTGGCCGCCGAACGCCTTGCCCAGCGGCACCAGCAGCAGCGGCACTTCGCGCGGCCCGAGGCCCGCGACCGCGCAGCTGCCGCGGCCTTCCGGCCCGAGCACGCCGATGCCGTGCGCGTCGTCGACGTACAGCAGCGCGTCCTGCGTGCGCGCGACCAGCGCCAGGTCGGCGAGCGGCGCGCGGTCGCCATCCATGCTGAACACGCCGTCGGTCGCCAGCAGCGCGGCGCCCTCGCGGCGCGACATCAGCTGCCGCAGCGCGGCTTCCACATCACCGTGCGGGTAGCGCTTCAGCTCGGCGCCCGACAGCCGCGCGCCGTCGATCAGGCACGCGTGGTTGAGTTTGTCCTGCACGCAGGTGTCGCCCTCGCCGAGCAGCGACTGCAGCACCGCCAGGTTCGCCAGATAGCCGCTGCCGAACAGCAGCGCGCGCTCGTAGCCCAGCCACTGCGCCATCTCGCGCTCGAACGCCGCGTGTTCGCCATGGTGGCCGCTGACGCCGGCCGACCCCGTGCTGCCGACGCCATGCCACGCCGCCGCTTCCTGCAGCGCCGCGACCACGTCCAGATGCTGGCTCAGCCCGAGATAGTCGTTGCCGCAGAACGACACCAGCTGCCGCCCGTCGACGAGCACCTTCGCGCCGTCGCGCGCCTCGATCTCGCGCCGCACCCGCACCGACGCGCTCGCCGCACGCTCCGCGCGCGCGGCGGCCACCCGGTCGGCAAGGCGCACGCGAGCCACGCTCAACCCCCCGTACACGCCGCCGCAGGCGCGGCTTCAGCCGCGGCGGCCTGTTCGACGATGTCCGCATGCACGGTCGCGCCGGAAGGCGCCGCCGCCACCTCCATCCGCCGCAGCCCCAGCCGCTCGAACAACGCCTGGTCGGCGGCGACATCCGGATTCCCGGTCGTCAGCAGCTTCTCGCCGTGGAAGATCGAATTCGCCCCCGCGACGAAACACATCGCCTGCAGCTCGTCGCTCATCTCCGCGCGTCCGGCGCTCAGCCGCACCATCGACGCCGGCAGCATGATCCGCGCGACCGCGATCGTGCGCACGAACTCGAACGGATCGAGCAGCGCGGTGCCGGCGAGCGGCGTGCCTTCCACCTGCACCAGCCGGTTGATCGGCACCGAATCCGGATGCGCCGGCAGGTTCGCCAGCGCCTGCAGCAGGCCCGCGCGCTGTGCGCGCGATTCGCCCATGCCGACGATGCCGCCGCAGCAGGTCTTCATGCCGGCGTCGCGCACATGCGCGAGCGTGTCCAGCCGGTCCTGGTATTCGCGCGTGTGGATCACCTCGCCGTAGAACTCCGGCGCGGTGTCGAGGTTGTGGTTGTAGTAGTCGAGCCCGGCGTCGCGCAGCTTGCGCGCCTGTTCGCCGCCGAGCATGCCGAGCGTCGCGCAGGTCTCCAGCCCGAGCGCCTTCACCTCGCGGATCATCGCGGCGACCTTCGGGATGTCGCGGTCCTTCGGGCTGCGCCACGCCGCGCCCATGCAGAAACGCGACGCACCGGCGGCCTTCGCCGCGCGCGCCTTCTCCAGCACCGCCTCGGTGCTCATCAGCTTCGTCGCCTCGACGCCGGTGTGGTAGCGCGCGGCCTGCGGGCAGTAGCTGCAGTCCTCGGGGCAGCCGCCGGTCTTCACCGACAGCAGCGTCGACACCTGCACCTCCGCCGGATCGAACCGTTCGCGGTGAACGGCGGCGGCGCGGAACAGCAGCTCCGGCAGCGGCAGCGCGAACAGCGCCAGCGCTTCGTCGCGCGACCAGTCGTGGCGGACTTCGGCGGCGGGGCTCGGGATGACGGGAGACATGGCGAGTCCCTGACGGCGCGGGGGCGCGAGGAGCGGCAGTCTGTGCAGCATGGTGAACCCTGTCAACCGAACCGCGGGGCCGCCGGTTGACGGGAAACGCCGGGGGGCGTCGGTTCCGTGGGCGGCATTTTCCGGCGGCTCGCCGGCCGCTTCCGTGACCGGCGCCACAGTCCGTGCCGGCGCCGCGCGCCGAGCCGATGGACGGTCGTGTCCGGCGGGCTGACCCGCCTCGCCGCGGCGTGGCACCGCCTGCCCGACGCGCTCTGGCCGCCACGCTGCCTCGCCTGCGGCGACCCCGGCGCGGCGGGCCGCGACCTGTGCGCGGCCTGTGCGGACGAACTCGTGCCGCCCCGCGTCGTCCGCGTGCCGCCGCTGGCGCGCATCGTCGCCGCCTCGCGCTACGAACCGCCGATCGACCGGCTGCTGCCGCGCTTCAAGTTCCACGGCGACCTCGCCGCCGGCCGTCTGCTGGCCCAGCTGCTCGCCGATGTCGCATCCACCGCCCCGCGCCCGGACGCGCTGGTGCCGGTGCCGCTGCATCGCCGCCGCCTGCGCGAGCGCGGCTACGACCAGGCGCTGGAACTCGCGCGCCCGCTGGCGAAGGCACTGGCGCTGCCGTTGGCGAAGGACGCTCTCGTCCGCAGGCGCGCGACCACCCCGCAGACCGACCTCGGCGGCCGCGCCCGCCGCCGCAACCTCGAAGGCGCGTTCGCGGTGCGCGGCCCCCTGCGCGCCCACCTCGCCCTCGTCGACGACGTGCTGACCACCGGCACCACGCTGGCCGAAGCCGCGCGCACCCTGCGCGCCGCGGGTGTGGAACGCGTGGACGCCTGGGTCGTGGCGATTTCCGAACGATGACATCGCGGAGGCTTGGCCACGACGTACACGACAACAGCCACGACCGAGCACGAATAAAGCAACCAGAAATAGAAGCCGCGGTCACGCGTCGTGCCCGGAGCGCGACGCCGAATTCGTTCGGTCGTGCTCGGTCGTGGCTGTTGTCGTGCAAGTCGTGGCCAAACCCAGCGCTCACGTCACCCGAGCGCGTACTCCCCCGCGATGCCCGCGAACACCGCCATCCCCACCCACTGGTTCGAGAGGAACGCATCGAAGCAGTCCGCGGGCGCCCGCGTGCGTGCGATCCAGAACTGCCGCGCGACCAGCACCGCGGCGATGCCCAGCGCGACGACGTAGTACATCCCCAGTTCCGCGCGCGAACCGACCAGCCACATCGCCCACAGGAACGCCGCGAACAGGATGCCCTGCGCGACCAGGTCCGCGTCCCCGAACAGGATCGCCGTCGACTTCGCGCCCACCTTCAGGTCGTCCTCGCGGTCGACCATCGCGTACCAGGTGTCGTAGCCGGTGGTCCACAGCAGGTTGCCGAGGAACAGCAGCCACGCCAGCGGCGGCACGGTGCCCTGCACCGCCGCGAACGCCATCGGGATGCCCCAGCCGAACGCGAGCCCGAGATACAGCTGCGGCAGGTACGTATGGCGCTTCAGGTAGGGATACGTCGCGGCGAGGAACACGCCCGCGATGCTCAGATACACGGTGAGCCGGTTGGTCAGCAGCACCAGCCCGAACGCCACCAGCATCATCCCCGCGAACAGCGCCAGCGCTTCCCGCCCCGAGACTTCGCCGGTCGCGAGCGGACGCGATTTCGTGCGCTCGACGTGCGGGTCGAGCCAGCGGTCGGCGTAGTCGTTGATCACGCAGCCGGCCGAGCGCGT
>CAMPHE010000200.1 GCA_946885815.1 uncultured Arenimonas sp. | reverse complement strand
ATCGCCTACGGCATGGGCATCACCGCCGAGAAGGTCGCCGAGGAATGGAAGGTCTCGCGCGAGGACCAGGACGCCTTCGCCCTCGCCTCGCACCGCAAGGCGCTCGCCGCGCAGGCCGCCGGCGAATTCCGCGACGAGATCTCGCCCGTGCGCGTGGTGTCGCGCCAACCCGACCTGTCGGGTGGCGCGGTGCGCGTGCGCGAAATGCTGGTGGAGCAGGACGAAGGCCCCCGGCCCGACACCAGCCTCGAGGGCCTCGCGAAGCTGCGGCCGGTGTTCCGCAACGGCGGCTCGGTGACGGCGGGCACCTCGTCGCAGATGTCCGACGGCGCCGCCGGCGTGCTGCTCGCGTCCGAGCGCGCGATCAAGGATTACGGGCTCACACCGCTGGCGCGGTTCGTCGGCTTCGCGGTCGCCGGCGTGCGGCCGGAGGTGATGGGCATCGGTCCGATCGCCGCGATCCCGAAGGTACTCGCCCAGGCGGGCCTGACGCAGGACCAGATGGACTGGATCGAGCTCAACGAGGCCTTCGCCGCGCAGGCGCTGGCGGTGATCCGCACCTGTGGCCTCGACCCGGACAAGGTCAACCCGCTCGGCGGCGCGATCGCCCTCGGCCACCCGCTCGGCGCGACCGGTGCGATCCGCACCGCCACGCTCGTCCACGGCCTGCGCCGCCGCAAGCAGAAGTACGGGATGGTGACGATGTGCATCGGCACCGGCATGGGCGCGGCCGGGATTTTCGAGGCGCTCTGACGCGGGGCCATCGCTCTTTTTCTCGACGCGGATTACGCGTCGACAGCCCTGCGCCTTCCCGCGTTACGACCGTTCGTTCCGCGCACGCCACGCATCCCGCGCCTGCAGCCACCAGTACGTCAGCTGCGCGCCGAGGAAGCCGGCGGGTTTCAGCGCGGACGTCAGCGGGTAGTCGGCGAACTCGCGCCAGCGGGTGTCGCCTTCGGCGATCGCCGCGGCGAGCACCTCGCCGGCGAAGGTCGTCGGCGCGACGCCATGGCCGCCGAACGCCTGCGCGAGCCACAGGCCGTCGTCGATGCGGCCGATCTGCGGCATCTCGTGCCGGGCATAGCTCATCAGTCCCGACCACGCGTCTTCGATCGCGATGTCGTGCAGCTGCGGGAACACCTCCAGCAGGTCGGCGCGCAGCAGTTCGCGCACCTGCGCCGGCGACCGGTCGCGGATCGAAATGCGTCCACCCCACAGCAGCCGCGTGTCGGGCAGCGGCCGGTAGTAGTCGAATGCGAAGCGCGTGTCGTAGATCGCCGCGCGCGTGCGGATCGCATCATTGAGACGCTCGCCGAGCGGCTCGGTGACCATCACGTAGGTCGCGATCGGCAGCACGCCGGCATCGACGTCGCGGCGCAGGCCGGCGAGATAGCCTCCGCAGGCCAGCACCACCTCGCGCGCACGCACCTCGCCTTGCGGCGTGCGCACCCGCCAGCCGGCGCCGTCGCGTTCCAGCGCGAGCGCGGGCGACCGCTCGTGCACGGTGACGCCCTGCCGGGTCGCCGCGGCCGCGAGCCCGCGCGCGTAGGCGAGCGGATTGAAATGCAGGGCGTCGCGTTCGAACAGGGCGTCGCCGTAGCGGCGCGTGCGGACGAGTCCGTCCAGCTCGCTGGCCGGCACCCACTCCCAGTGCGTGTCGAAATGCTCGGCGAGCAGGCGCTGGCGTTCGCGCAGCGGCGTCGGGTCACGGAACCAGTTCGCCCAGAGCACGCCGGCGTCGGTCGCCGAGCAGTCGATGCCGAGGGTGCCGACCCGGCGCCGGATCAGCCCCACCGCATCGCGGGTGCCGCGATACAGCGCCTTCGCGCGCTGCGGGCCGAGTTCGGCCAGCAGGCTCGCCTCGCCGCGCGAGAACCCGCCGAAAACGAACCCGCCGTTCCGGCCGGACGCGCCGTGCGCCACCGCCTGCCCTTCGAGCAGCACGACGTCGCGTACGCCGCGCTCGGCGAGTCCAAGGGCGGTGTTGAGACCGGCGAAGCCGCCGCCGACGACGCAGACGGCGGCCTCGCGACGCCCGGCGAGGGACGGATGCGACGGCGACGGTCCCGCGTCGGCCGCGTAGTAGCCCGACCCGGCCGGCATGCGTCGAGGCCCCGGGTCAGCGCGCCAGCGCCGCGCGCATGTATTCGCGCGCGGGCTCGGCGAGGTCGTCGTGCTCCAGCGCGAATTCGATCGTCGCCTCGATCAGGCCGATGCGGCTGCCGCAGTCGAAACGCCGCCCTTCGAACCGGTACGCCAGCGCGCGATCGTGCTTCATCAGCGCGGCGATGCCGTCCGTGAGCTGGATCTCGCCGCCGGCGCCGGGGCGCGTGGCCGCGAGTTCGGCGAACACGCGCCCGCTGAGCACATAGCGGCCCACCACCGCGAGCGTGCTGGGCGCCACTTCCGGCTTCGGCTTCTCGACGATCGCCTCGATCTCGCCGTGGCGACCGGTGAAGTCGCGGGTCGCGACGATGCCGTAACTGGCGGTCTGTCCGCGCGGTACGTCCTGCACGGCGATCACGCTCGCCTGCTCGGCCTCGGCCAGGTCGACCATCTGCCGCAGCGCGCCGGGGCCGCGATTCCAGATCAGGTCGTCGGGCAGCAGCACCGCGAACGGCTCGTCGCCGACCACCGGGCGCGCGCAGAGCACGGCGTGTCCGAGGCCGAGCGCTTCGGTCTGGGTGACGAACACCGCGCGCACGTGGCGTGGCAGCACGTCGCGGATCATCCCGAGCAGTTCGGATTTTCCGGCCTTCTCCAGCTTCTGCTCGAGTTCGTAGGCCTTGTCGAAATAGTCGGCGACCGAATGCTTGTAGCGGTTGGTGACGAACACCAGCGTGTCGCAGCCGGCTTCGATCGCTTCGTCGACCGCGTACTGGATCAGCGGCTTGTCGACGACCGGCAGCATCTCCTTCGGCACGGTCTTGGTGGCCGGAAGGAACCGGGTGCCGAGTCCGGCGACGGGAAAGACGGCCTTGCGGATGCGATAGCTCATGGAATCCTGGACGGCGAAGGGGCGACAGGCAGCGGCCGCGTCACCGGCAGCAGATCGTGCGGCGGCGGTGCGCCGGCGAGTTCGGGCTGGTATTCGGCGACGGCCTCGCGCAGCAGCGCCATCAGCGCCTCGTCCTGTCCGACGGCGCGCAGAAGGTCGTCGAGGCGCGCCAGCATGGCCAGCAGCGGCTCGGCGCGCACGTCGCGCGGCGCCGCTTCGAGGATGCGCGGGTGCCGCGTGCGCTGGTAGCGCTCGTCGGGGTGGAACAGGATTTCGTGCAGCTTCTCGCCCGGCCGCAGGCCGGTGTAGTTGACCGCGATGTCGATGCCCGGGCGCTTGCCGCTGAGCCGGATCATCTGCTCGGCCAGCTCCCGGATCGCGACCGGCCGGCCCATGTCCAGCGCGTAGACCGACCACGGATTCGCACCGAGATCCACCGAGTGCAGGATCAGCTGGCACGCCTCGGGGATCGTCATGAAATAACGCGTCACCTCCGGATGGGTGACCGTCACCGGCCCGCCCGCGGCGATCTGCCGACGGAAAAGCGGGACCACGCTGCCGGCCGAATCGAGCACGTTGCCGAACCGCACGATCGACAGGCGCACGCCGCTCCCCTTCAGCTCGGCGTGGCACGCGAGCTCGGCGAACCGCTTGGTGGCGCCGAGCACGTTGACCGGGTGGATCGCCTTGTCGGTGGAGATCAGGACGAACTGGCCGACACCGACTTCCCGACAGGCGCGCGCCAGCGTGCCCGTGGCCTGCACATTGTTCCGCAGCGCCTCGCGCAGCTGCGATTCCAGCATCGGCACCTGCTTGCACGCCGCCGCGTGGAAGACCTGGTCCATGCCCCCGGCGAGCGCGATGCGGCACGCGGTGGGATCGCCGCAGTCGGCGAGCGCCGGGCGCACGTCGATGCCGGGGTAGTCGCGACGCAGTTCGGTCGTGATCTCGTCGAGCTGCAGCTCGTTGCGCTCGAGCAGCACCAGCACGCCGACGCCGGCCGCCGCGCACTGGCGGGCCAGCTCCGAACCGATGGACCCGCCGGCACCGGTGACGAGCACCCGCTTGCCACGGATCGACGCGTCCGTCGGATCGAATTCGACCGGTTTGCGGCCCAGCAGGTCCTCGATCTTGACCTCGCTCAGCTCCAGCCGCTGTTGCCGTCCGGCCAGCATGTCGGAAAGGCGCGGCACGGTGCGGAACGGCAGCCCGGTTTCGTCGCACAGGGCGACCACGCGCTGCATTTCCGCGGCGCTGGCCGAAGGCATCGCGATCACGATCAGGTTGGGCGCGGTTTCCTGGGCGATGTACGGC
>CAMPHE010000199.1 GCA_946885815.1 uncultured Arenimonas sp. | reverse complement strand
GCGGGCCAACCGTCGCCTGACGCTGCCGGAGATGAACGCGCTGTTGCGCGACATGGAGTCGACCGAGCGCAGCGGGCAGTGCAACCATGGCCGGCCGACCTGGGTGCAGGTGACCCGGGCCGAGCTCGACCGACTTTTCCTGAGGGGACGCTGATGCGTGCTGTATTTCCGATGACGATGGCGATGGTGGCGGCGATCGCGCTGGGCGGCTGCGGCGGCGAAGGCGAATCGGCATCGGCCGATGCCGCCGAGGCGGCGGCGCAGGCTCGCCGCTACGAGCAGGAGATCCTGGACTGGCGCGCGACGCGGCTGGCGCGGCTCACGCGGCCTGACGGCTGGCTGTCGCTGGTCGGCATGCACTGGCTCGGCGACGGTTCGACCTATGTCGGCAGTGCGAGCGACAACGGCACGCGGCTGTCGGTGGGTCCGCCCCAGCTGGGCATGGTGACGCTCGGCAGGGACGGCTCCACGACGCTGCGGCTGCATCCCGACGCGATCGCCGGCGTGACGATCGACGGCCAGCCGGCCACGGCCGGCGACATCCCCCTGGTCGCCGACGCCGACGCACCGGCGGGCGGCGGCCCGACCGTCGTCGGCTTCAACAAGGGCGATGCCAGCTTCATCGTCATCAAGCGTGGCGACCGCACGGGCCTGCGCGTGCGCGACGCGCTGGCGCCGACGCGCACGCGCTTTCCGGGGCTCGACTATTTCGACGTCAACCCGGCGATGCGCTTCGTCGCGAAGTTCGACGCGCATCCGCCCGGCAAGACGGTGGACATCGTCAACGTGCTCGGCATGGTCGAGCCGATGCCCAATCCCGGCACGCTGACCTTCACCGTGCCGGTGCCGGGGCCGGATGGCGACCCGGTCGAGCGCACGTTCCGGATGGAAGCGGTCGACGAGGGCGACGGGCAGCTGTTCTTCACCTTCGCCGACCGCACGAGCGGGCACGAGACGTATTCGGCGTCGCGGATGCTCTACGCCGATCCGGCGGGGCCCGACGGCACGACGGTGCTGGACTTCAACAAGGCGTACAACCCGCCCTGCGCGTTCACGCCGTACTCGACGTGTCCGCTGCCGTTGCCGGAAAACCGGCTCGACCTGGTCGTCGACGCCGGCGAGAAGAAGCCCCGGCCGTTTCCGGAGTGAGCGCCGTGCGCACCGGGTGGCGAAGCCTGCGCGCGGCCGCGACCGCCGCGGTGCTCCTGTTCGGCGCGGCGTGCTCCACGCCGGACGATTCGCGCCAGGCGGACCGCTATCGGCCGCTGCTGTGGAAGGTCGACGACGGCGACAATTCGCTCTACCTGCTGGGCTCTTTCCACCTGCTGAAGCCGTCGGACTATCCGCTGCCGCCCGCGACAGACGCCGCGTTCGAGGACGCCGAGCTGGTCGTGTTCGAACTCTCGCCGGAAGACCTCGCGAGCCCGGCGCTCGCGCAGGCGATGGCCGGGGCGGCGCTGCGCGGCGACCGGCGGACGCTGCAGCAGGCACTGCCCGCGGCGACCTGGAAGAAGCTGAAAACGCATCTGCAGTCGCGCCGGCTCGACCCGGTGGCGATGCAGCAGTACGACGCGTGGTTCGTCAGCCTGCTGATCGCGATCACGGAGATGCAGGTGGCCGGCCTCGCCACCGACCACGGGCTCGATCGCCATTTCGCCGAGCGCACGGTGGCCGCCGGCAAGCCCGCGCGCGGGCTGGAAACGATCGACGGGCAGATCGCCCTGTTCGAGGGCATGACCCAGGAACAGCAGGTGCAGTCCCTGCAGGCGACGCTCGACGACGTGGCCGACATGCGCGCGGCGATCGACGAGATGCACCGCCTGTGGCGCGCCGGCGACGAGGCGGGGCTGTTCGCGGCCACCGGCGCCGAAATGAAGGCGCGTTTCCCGGCGCTGTACGCGCGGATGAACCGCGACCGCAACGTCGCGTGGCTGCCGGAGCTGCGCGCGCTGCTCGACGACAGCGCCGGCGACGATGCGCTCGTGATCGTCGGTGCGATGCACCTGCTCGGCGAGGACGGCGTGGTCCAGGGCCTGCGTGACGCCGGCTACGCGGTGGAGCGGCTCTAGCCCGGCCAGCGTCGCGCCGGCGTCGCCGGCGGCACCAGTTCGATGCAGTCCACCGGACAGGGCGGCAGGCAGAGCTCGCAGCCGGTGCAAAGCTCCGCGACGACCGTGTGCATCGACTTGGGACCCCCGACGATCGCGTCGACGGGACAGGCCTGGATGCACTTGGTGCAGCCGATGCAGTCGGCCTCGACGACCAGGGCGACGAGCGGCGGTTTCTCGACGCCGTTCGCCGGATTCACCGGCTTCGCCACCCGGCCCAGCAGGGCCGCCAGGGCGGCGACACCGGCTGCGCCGCCCGGCGGGCACTGGTCGATGTCCGCGCGGCCCTCGGCGATGGCCTGCGCGTACGGTCGGCACCCGGCGTATCCGCACTGGCCGCACTGGGTCTGCGGAAGCTCCCGGTCGATCCGTTCGACCAGCGGGCCGATCTCCATCGCGTGCTACCGGACCGGCATGCCCGGCTGCGCGCCGTCGTCCACGTCCAGCAGCGCGAGCGCGCCGCCGTCGAACCCGGCGGACAGGATCATTCCCTCGCTCACCCCGAAACGCATCTTGCGCGGGGCGAGGTTGGCGATGAACACCACATGCCGCCCGACCAGCGCCGCCGGCTCGGCGTAACTGGCGCGGATGCCGCTGAAGATCTGCCGCTGCCCGAGTTCGCCGGCGTCGAGCAGGAAGCGCAGCAGCTTGTCGGACCCGTCGACGAACCCGCACTCGAGCACCCGGCCGACGCGCAGGTCGAGTTTCGCGAAATCGTCGATGCCGACCACGGCGCCGCCCGGCTGCACTGCAGGCGCGGCTGCAGTCGCTCCTGCGCGGGGGGCCGGCGCCGCGGCGTCGTCGGCGGGCTTCAGGTCTTCCTTGCTGGCTTCGATCATGGCTTCGATGTGCTTCGGGTCGATCCGGGTGAACAGGTGGGTGTACGGCGCGAGGGTGTCGGGCGGTGCGAGCGCGTCGTCGAACGACGCGGCCGGCGCGCGGTGGAACAGTGCCATCGCCTGCGCCGACAGCGCCGGCACGATGGGCGCGAGCTGCACCATCAGCGCGTGGAACGCGCGCAGGGCGTCGGAGCACACCCTGTGCAGGTCCGACCGGCGCTCGGGGTCCTTCGCGAGCAGCCACGGCTTCGCGGCGTCCCAGGCGCGGTTGACGTCGTCGGCGGCGTCCATCGCGCGGCGGATCACCGCCGCGAAATCGCCTTCGGCGTAGTCGGTGGCCATCGCGGCGAGCGTCGACGGCGTGGCCGCGCCGGTGGCGCGCGTGTCCAGCCGGCCGTCGAAGTGCTTCGCGACGAACCCCGCGGCGCGGCTGGCGATGTTCACCAGCTTGCCGACGAGGTCGGAATTCACGCGCGCGGTGTAGTCGGCGAAGTTCAGGTCGATGTCGTCGATGCCGCCGTCCGAGCGGGTCGCGAAGTACCAGCGCAGCGCTTCCGGCGACAGCCCCGCGTCGAGGTACGCACGCGCCATGATGAACGTGCCGCGCGACTTGCTCATCTTCGCGCCGTCGACCGTCAGGTAGCCGTTCACGTGCAGGCGCGTCGGCGCGCGGAAGCCGGCGCCGTGCAGCATCGCCGGCCAGAACAGCCCGTGGAAGTTGATGATGTCCTTGCCGAGGAAGTGGTGCATCTCGGTCGGCGCCGCGCCGCGCGGATTGCGGTCGGCCGCGGTGAACGCGTCGAAGTCGGTGCCCGTGGCATCGCAGTACGCGCGGAAGGACGCGAGATACCCGATCGGTGCGTCGAGCCACACGTAGAAGTACTTGTCCTGCGTACCGGGAATCCGGAAGCCGAAATACGGCGCGTCGCGGCTGATGTCCCAGTCGCGCAGCCCGCCTTCGAGCCACTCGGCGAGCTTGGCCCTGACGCCGGGGTGCGCGACGTCGGCGGCGAGCCATTCGCGCAGGAACGCTTCGAACTTCCCCAGCTCGAAGAACCAGTGCTCGGAATCGCGCAGCTCCGGCACCGCGCCGGAAACGACCGAGCGCGGATTGCGCAGGTCGGTCGGCGCGTACGCCTTGCCGCACGCTTCGCAGTTGTCGCCGTACTGGTCGGCCGTGCCGCAGAACGGACACTCGCCCTTGATGAAGCGGTCGGGCAGGAACATCTCCCGCACGGGGTCGTACAGCTGCTGGATCGAGCGGCGCGCGATCGCGCGCTCGCCGTGCGTCCCGTCGCGCAGGCGGGTGTAGATCAGCCCGGCGAGCCGTTCGTTCTCGGGCGAATGCGTCGAGTGGTAGTGATCGAACGCGACGCCGAATGCGCCGAAATCCGCTTCGTGGCCGGC
>CAMPHE010000198.1 GCA_946885815.1 uncultured Arenimonas sp. | reverse complement strand
GGCCGGCATCGAGGCGCCGGCGCGGGCGGGTGCGGAGCGGCCGGCGGGCGGGGCGGCGGGCGATGCGGCTTCGGTGCCGGTGCCGTTCGATGCCGCGGCGGCGTGGGGCGCGTTCGAGGCCGCGGCGCCGGCGTGGAGCGAGGCGACGCTGCGCTGGCCCGGCGCCGACGGCATGGTGCAGGTGCGCTATTTCGACGCCGACCCGGCGCACGAGCGCGCGGCCAATACGCTCGAACTCGACGGCGCGACGCTGGCGACGACGAAGCACGAGCGCTACGACGACGCGTCGTGGCGTCGCCAGCTCGTCGGCAGCATGTTCGCGCTGCACCGCGGCAGCTTCTTCGGCACGCCCGGCGTGATCGTCTGGATGCTCGCGAGCTTCGCGATGCCGCTGTTCGCGATCACCGGCTGGTGGCTCTGGTACCTCCGCCGCAAGCTCCGTTAATTTGCTCAGAGCAGATTTTCGAGGTCGTTGACCGTGTGGAAGCGGTGCGCGGGGTGGCATGCGGCGAGGGTTTCGGGCGCCGCGTAGCCCCAGTCCACCGCGCCGAACGCCACGCCGGCGTCGCGGGCGCCCTCGGCGTCGGCGACCTGGTCGCCGATGTAGATCGCGTCGCGCGCAGGGACGCCGACCGCGGCCAGCACGCGGCGCAGCCGGCGCGCCTTGCCGAAGATCGACGCGCCGCCGTCGACGTGCGCGAACAGCGCCATCAGTTCGGCCCCGAGCACCTGCGTCGCGACCTCGCGCGAGTTCGACGTCACCAGCGCCAGCGTCGCGCGCTGCGCCAGTCGCGGCAGCACGTCGGCGACGCCCGGGAACGCACGCACGTCGTCCGCCTGCTTCATCGCCGCGACGAAATCGCGCCCGACGAGCGGCAGCCGCCATGCCGGCAGCCCGGAGCGGGCCAGCATCTGGCGGGTGGTGAGGCGGCGCAGCGGTTCGACGTCGTCGTCGCCGATCGCGCGGAAGCCGTGACGGCGCGCGAGTTCGTCGTGCACGCGGAGGAAAAAGGGAAACGAGTCGGCGAGCGTGCCGTCGAGGTCGAAGATGAGCAGCGTGTACGGCATCGTGCAGGTCCTTTCACCCGGCGCTGAGCGGGGGCTGCGTAGAGTGCCGCGGCTTCGATCCGACCGGAACACCCACGATGGCTTGCAAGGACAATTCGGACATCTGCGCGGTGCTCAGCCGCATGGTGGCGCTGGAGCGTTTCGACGCATCCACGCCGGTCGCGCACGTCCCCGGCATCGGTCGGGATTCGCTCGACGAGTTCCTGCTCGACCACGCGCACCACGAAGACCGCTGGCCGCGGCTGCTGCATGAGCTGGCGCCGTCGCGGGCGGCGTAGCGGGCGGCGCAGGCGCGGCGTCCGCAGGAGCGGATTCCAGCCGCGAAGGGATCCGGGTCGCGGCTGAAGCCGCTCCTACGGGGTCGTGGGAGTGCGCACCTTCGCCGTCAGGCCGCGCAGGAAGTTGCGGAGCATCTGGTCGCCGCAGGGGCGGTAGTTCTTGTGGCCGGGCTGGCGGAACAGCGCCGACAGTTCCGGTTTCGAAACCGGGAACCCGGCGGCGGCGAAAGCCGCGTGCATGTCGACGTCCTTCAGCTCGAAGGCGACGCGCAGTTTCTTCAGCACCTGGTTGTTGGTGAGGCGCGGTTCCGGCGGGCGTGGCGGGTGCGCGTCGTCGCGGCCGCGGTAGTGCACGATCAGCCCGTCGAGAAAGCGCGAGAGCATCGCGTCGGGCGCGGGCTGGAAGCCGTCCTCGCCCTCCTTGCGCAGCCACGCCTGCACCTGCTCGCGCGTGACGTCCGCGCCGGGATCGGCGAGGCGGATCGTGTCGATCACCGTCGCGTCGCCGAGGTCGAGCAGGTAGCGGACGCTGCGCAGCACGTCGTTGGCGATCATCGCGTTTCCGGCGGTCGGGTCACCCGCAGCGTACGTCGGTGACGCGGCCGTTGTCGTCGACGTCGATGTTCACCCGGTCCTCCCGGTAGTCCATCGTCACCGCCTGGCCGGGCTTGATCACGCGCACGCCCTTCGAGCCGGTCGCGGCCTTGATGCGCTGCACGAGCGCGTCATCGGCCACCTGGCCCATCGCCCAGCTGGTGTTCGAGGAATCGCAGGTCATTTTCGGCTCCGGCGTGGGGTCTTCGGGCATCGGCGGTTTCGCCGGGACGGTGGGCTCCGGGGTCGAGGCCGCCGGCGGAGGCGTGTCGTTCATCGGCGCACAGCCGGCCAAGGCGAAAGCGGCCACGGCGGCGAACATCAGACGGGAGATCGGGGCCATCGGCGTGCTCCATCGGGGGACGACGCAGCGTAGACCACCCCGCCGTTTTCCCGTCGTGACTGCCGAGCGTCGTTGCAATTGGAGCAACGATGCGTGACTTTCGTGCTGGTTTGTTTCATCCGCGGTCGGGTCCATCGTTTCCGCATCCCCACGGAGACCTGTCCATGACCCTTCTTCACCGCCCCTACGACCGTGCCGGCCTCACCCTGCGCAACCGCATCGCGATGGCGCCGATGACCCGTTCCCGCGCGATCGGCAATGTCCCGAACGCGTTGATGGCCGATTACTACCGCCAGCGGGCCGGCGCCGGTCTCGTGATCACCGAAGGCACGGCGCCGTCGCCGGAAGCGCTGGGCTATGCGCGCATCCCCGGCCTGTTCGACGAGGCGCAGCGCGCCGGCTGGGCGGCGATCGCCGACGCGGTGCACGCCGGCGGGGCGCGGCTGTTCGTGCAGCTGATGCATGCCGGCCGGATCGGCCATCCGGACAACCTGCCGGCGGGCGCGACGCTGCTGGGCCCGTCCGCGGTCGCCGCGGCCGGCACGATCTGGACCGACGCGAACGGCCCGCAGCCGCATCCGGTGCCGAAGGCGATGGACGCCGACGACATCGCCCGCGTGCGCGGCGCGTTCGCCGACTCGGCCGTGCTCGCACGCGCGGCCGGCGCCGACGGCGTCGAGCTGCATGCCGCCAACGGCTACCTGCTCGCGCAGTTCCTGAACCCGCGCAGCAATGTGCGCACCGACGGGTACGGCGGCAGCGCCGGAAACCGTCGGCGCTTCGTGCTGGAGACGGTCGATGCGACGGTCGGCGCGATCGGCGCCGCGCGGGTCGGCATCCGCCTGAGCCCGTTCAATCCGTACAACGACCTCGAGGCCGGCTATGACGGCGAGCGCGACGAGTTCCTCGCGCTGGTGGACGCGCTCGCGACGCGCGGCCTCGCCTACCTGCACCTGGGCGGCGGCACCGTCGACGACGCGCTGCTGGCGGAAGTGCGCGCGCGCTGGACGGGCACGCTGATCGTCAACGGCGGCTACGACGCGGCCCGCGCCGAGGCCGTGCTCGAAGGCGGCCTCGCGGACCTCGTCGCGTTCGGCGCGCCCTTCATCGCGAACCCGGACCTGCCCGACCGGCTGCGACTCGGCCTGCCGCTGGCGGCGCCGGACCCGGCGACCTTCTTCAGCGCCGACGCCCGCGGCTACACCGACTGGCCCGCCGCCGCCTGACCCGATAATTTGCTCTGAGCAAATAAAAACTTGCTCTGAGCAGATTATCGGCGTGCGAAAATCCGGGGCATGAAGCGTTTCCTCCGCTGGCTGGCGCCGTTGCTGGCGCTGGCGCTGCTGTCGGCCTGCGGCTCCACGCCGGAGCGGCCGGACCTGGCGCGCCTGTACGAATCGCAGACGCAGAACGACCGGCAGCCGCCGGTCGTGCTGATCCACGGGCTGATGGGATCCACGCTCGTCGACAAGTCCGGCCGCGAGTACTGGCCCGGCGGGCTGGGCACGCTCGCGTTCAGCGACTACGGCGAACTCGCGCGGCTCGACCGCGCCGAGCGCGCGGTCGGCGGGCTGCGCGCCGGCGACCTGTTCTACGGGGTCGCCGGCACGGACTACTACCGCGCGCTGGTCGACACGCTCGAGGACGTCGGCAGGTTCCGTCGCGCCGAACCGGGCGAGCCGGTGGAAGGCGACGATGACCGCCGCCGCTACTACGTGCTGCTGTACGACTGGCGGAAGGAGAACCTGGTCGCGGTGCGCAAGCTGCACGAGCTGATCGACGCGATCCGCGTCGACTACGGCGACCCCGACCTGCCGGTCGACATCGTCGCGCACAGCAACGGCGGCCTGATCGCCAATTACTACCTGCGCTACGGCCCCAGGGACGTGATGTCGGACGGCGACTACCAGCCGTGTAGCCTGGGCGCGCACCGCATCCGCCGCATGGTGCTGCTGGGAACGCCCAGCCTGGGCGCGGTGACCAGCCTGGAGCGGCTGCAGCGCGGCTACAAGGTGGCGCTGCGGACGGTGCCGGTGGAAGTGCTGGCGACGTTCGCGACGCCGTTCGAAGCGCTGCCGCATC
>CAMPHE010000197.1 GCA_946885815.1 uncultured Arenimonas sp. | reverse complement strand
AACTGCGCGGCACGCGGCCGGTTCGCGACGATCCCGACGTGATGGCCCGGCTGTCCGCGCTGCTGCCGTGGCTCGTCGTCCGCATCTCGCGACGCTGGTTCGGCGCGGATACCGGCTGGCGCGCCGGCATGCTCGCGACGCTGCTTCCGCTCGGCGGGCTGATGGGCGTGTTGGCGCTGCCCGACGTGCCGATGCTGTTCGCCGCGCTGCTGTGCGTCGATGCGTTCGCCCGCCTGATGCGGCGCGTCGGCTGGGTCGCGGTCGCGCAGCTCGCCGTCGCGCTCGCGCTCGGCGCGTTCGCCCACTATCGCTTCGCGCTCGTCGTCGTCGCCGGCGCGGCGGGCGTGCTGTGCGTGCCGGCCGGACGGGTGCTGCTGCGTTCGCCGCGCGTGTGGCTGGCGATCGTCGCCGGCGCGGCGGCCTGGCTGCCGCTGCTCGCGTGGAACGTCGCGCACGGCGGTGCCGGTGTCGAATTCCAGCTGCTCGACCGCCATCCATGGCAGCCGCAATGGCTCGGCTTCGCGTGGCTGCCGGTGCAGGCGCTGGTCGTCACCCCGCTGCTGTTCGCGCTGCTGGCCGCGACCGCGTGGCAGGCGTGGCGCCGGCGTGGCGACGGGCCCGCGTGGCCGTTCGTCGCCGGGGTGGCGGCGGTGGCGGTCGGCGGCTATTTCCTGCTCGCGTTCTTCGCCGACAGCGAGCGGGTGAGTTTCCACTGGCCGCTGGCCGGCTGGCTGGTGCTGTGCACCGCGGCGCCGGTCGTGCTCGCCGGCTGGCCCCGGTGGCTGCGGGTCGCGGTGCCGGTGACCGCCGCGCTCGGACTGGCGGCGACGACCGCGTGGCTGATGCTCGTCGCCGATCCCGCGGGCCGCGCGCGCCTCGCCGCGTCGGACCTGTATGCGGACAATTTCGCCGGCTGGGACGAGGTCGCCGCGGCGGTGCGCGCACGGCTCGCATCGATGCCTGCCGGCACCGGCGTGGTCGCCGACAATTTCATGCTCGGCGCGCAGCTGTCGCTGGCGCTCGGTCGGGACGACGTTCTCGTGCTCGACCACCCGCTGAACCGCAAGCACGGCCGGGCGGAACAGCTGGCGCAGTGGGGGCTGCTGCGCGACGCGCTCTCGCCGGGGGCCGGACCGCGGCTGCTGGTGGTCGAGGACAGCGCGCGGCCGATGAAGGCGCGCTTCGCCGCGTATGCGGAGCTGTGCCGGCGCAGTGGCGGCCTGCCGCCGCCGCAGGTGCTGAACGTCGACCACGGACGCAAGCGCTTCCTGCTGTTCGCCCTCGACGCGCCACGCGCCGGCTGCTCCACGCCGGCGCTGGCGTGGATCGACGCGCCGCTGCCGGGCGACGCGGCCGCCGGCCGGGTCACGGTGCGGGGCTGGGCGCTGAAGACGGGCGTCGGCGTAAGCCGCGTGGAGGTCACGCTGGACGGCATCGTCGTCGCGCAGGCGCGTTATGGCCTGCCGCGCGCGGACGTCATCGACTACTGGACGCGCGCGCCGGTCGACGCCGCCGGGGCGCGTGTCGGTTTCACCGCGGACATCGATCTGTCGGGCCATCCGCCCGGGACCGCATGGCTGGGGCTCGTCGTGCACGGCGCCGACGGCAGCGTCGAGGCGTGGCCCGGACAGCCGCTCGACGTGACGGGTCAGGGAAGCCGATAGCCGGCGGCGCGCAACGCGCCGGCCAGCGCGATCAGCGGCAGCCCGACCAGCGCCGTCGGGTCGTCGCTGGAAATCGCTTCGAACAGGACGATGCCGAGACCTTCGCATTTGAAGGCACCGGCGCAGTCGTACGGCTGCTCCGCGTCGAGATACCGGCCGATGGCGTCCGCTTCCAGCGGGCGGAAGCGCACCCGGGTCAGATCCGCGTGGCGGTACGGGCCGCCCGCCGGGCCGACGACGCAGACCGCGGTGTGGAACGCCACGCTCCGGCCCGACGCGGCCCTCAACTGTTCGAGCGCGCGGGCACGGGTACCCGGCTTGCCGAGCGGCCGGCCGTCGAGATCGGCCACCTGGTCCGACCCGACCACCCACGCGGCCGGGTGGCGCGCGGCCACGGCCCGGGCCTTGGCTTCCGCGAGCCGCACGGCGAGGGCGGCCGGCGACTCGCCGGGGAGCGGGGACTCGTCGACGTCGGGCCGGTCGCTCGTGAACGGCAGCCCGAGGCGCGCGAGCAGCGCGCGCCGGTAGGGGGAAGTCGACGCCAGCACCAGTGGCGTCACGGCGCGTCCGGGTCGCGTCGCAGCGCCGGCGGCTCGCGGCGGGCCGCCTCGGCGCTGGCGGCGGTCACTTCGGCCAGTTCCGCCCCGGCCTGTTCCAGCTCCCCGAGCTGCGTGGCGAGCCGGGCCCGGGCCCGGTCCAGCGCCGCGCAGGCGGCGTCGAGCTCGCGCTGGCGCGCCTGGGCCCCGTGCTGCTGGATCCAGAGGCGGTGCTGGAGCAGGTCGCGCTTCGCCTCCCGGATCGGCACCGCGCCGTCCAGCGACGCCCTGGCGACCTCGGCGATATCGGCCGGCACGCGGCCGACGACGCTCTGCAGCGACTGCATCCGCTCCTGGCTGCGGTCGAGCAGGGCTTCCAGGTCGTCGGCGAGGTCGAGCAGCCGCACGAGCGTGCGGTCGCGGCGCCGGCCACGGTCGATCGTCCACGCCAGAGCGATCGCCACCGCGGCGAAGAGCAGGGTGGCCGGCACGAGAAGTTCGGACATGAGGGCTTCCGGAGGGTCCCGGGCAGTCTGCACCAGCGCCCGGAAGCCGGGCAAACCCCTGCGGGCCCAGTCACTTGGGTTTGACACGATTCCGGCCGCGGCCTATCATTTCGCGCTTATGTCCGCACCCCTGCCCCCTGTGCTCGATGCGTGGCGCATGGTCGCGGCCAGTCGGCTTTTCGAAGGCTCGCTGCCGCTGTCGGGGATGACCCGGCTGCGGGAGGCCCTCGTCGACGCCGAGGGCGACTGCCGCTACGTGATGGAATTCGGCCGCGACGGCCTCGACCTGCCTTTCGTCGAGATCCGCGCCGAGGCCGATCTGCCGCTGCAGTGCCAGCGCACGCTGGAGCGCTTCCTGCATCCGGTGCGCGTGCATCAGCGCCTCGGCCTGATCACCGACGAGGCGCAGGAATCCGCGCTGCCGGAGGGGATGGAGCCGCTGCTGCTCGACGCCTCCGGCGAGTTGAACCCGGCCGGGCTGGTGGAGGATGAACTGATCCTCGCCGTCCCGGTGGTACCGATCGACCCCCGCTCGACCGAGGTGGCCGCCGAATGGCCCGCCGACGTCGACGAGGAACCCGCCCCGAACCCCTTCGCCGCGCTCGCCGCGCTGAAGACACCGAAGAAGTAGTTGGAGACACACCATGGCCGTCCAGAAGTCCCGCGTTTCCCCGTCCCGCCGCGGCCAGCGCCGCTCGCACGACGCCCTCACCGCCAAGCAGCTGGCGACGGACCCGACGTCGGGCGAGACGCACCTGCGCCACCACGTCACGAAGGACGGCTACTACCGCGGCAAGAAGGTCATCGCGACGAAGTCGTCGGTCGTCGAAGAGGATTGATCCCCCGGTCGCCCCGGCCGGGGCGGCACGCGTAGAGTTGAATCGCGGCGGGCCTCGTCCCGCCGCTCGCGTTTTCAAGCAAGGGAAGGCCATGGCCGTGTTCTCGCGTATCGCCGGCACCGGCAGTGCCCTGCCGGCGAAAATCCTGACCAACGCCGATCTCGAGAAATTCGTCGATACCAGCGACGAATGGATCGCGACGCGCACCGGGATCCGCCAGCGCCACGTCGTCGCCGAGGGCGAGACGACCGCCGATCTCGCCGAACGGGCGGCGCGCGCGGCCATGGAAGCCGCCGGCGTGCAGGCGTCGGAGCTCGACCTGATCGTGCTCGGCACGACCACCCCCGACCTGATCTTCCCGTCCACCGCCTGCCTCGTGCAGCACCGGCTCGGCGCCAACGGCTGCGGCGCGTTCGATGTCAACGCCGCCTGTTCCGGTTTCCTGTACGCGCTGAGCATCGCCGACGCCTTCATCCGCGCCGGCATCCACAGGACGATCCTCGTCGTCGGTGCCGAGACGCTGACGCGGATGATCGACTGGGACGACCGCGGCACCTGCGTCCTGTTCGGCGACGGTGCCGGCGCGGTGGTGCTGAAGGCCGATGCGGAGGCCGGCATCCTGTCGACGCATCTGCACGCCGACGGCGGCAAGAAGGACCTGCTGTACAACCCGGTGGGCGTCTCGGTCGGCTTCGACACGACGCAGAAGAACGCCGGCGCGCTGGTGCGTATGACCGGCAACGAAGTGTTCAAGCACGCGGTGAAGGCGCTCGATTCGGTCGTCGACGAGACGCTCGCCGCGAACGGGCTCGACAAGTCGGCGATCGACTG
>CAMPHE010000196.1 GCA_946885815.1 uncultured Arenimonas sp. | reverse complement strand
TGCCTTCGCCGAAGCCCTCGTTGCCCTTGCGCTGGATGATCTCGAAGAAGATCGGCCCGATCGCGTTCTGGGTGAAGATCTGCAGCAGCTTGCGCGATTTCGTTTCCAGGTCGGCGTCGATCAGGATGCGGTTCTTCTTCAGCCGCGGCACGTCCTCGCCGTGGTTCGGCACGCGCTCGTCGATCACGTCGAAATACGTCTCCGGCGTGTCGAGGAACTCGACGCCGTCGGCGCGCATCTTCTCCACCGTGTCGTAGATGTCGTCGGTGAAGCAGGCGATGTGCTGGATGCCCTCGCCCTTGTACGCGTCGAGGTATTCGTTGATCTGCGACTTCGGGTCGTTCGATTCGTTCAGCGGGATGCGGACGATGCCGTCCGGCGCCGTCATCGCCTTCGACACCAGGCCCGTCTTCGCGCCCTTGATGTCGAAGTAGCGGATCTCGCGGAAGTTGAACAGGCGCTCGTAGTAGTCGCTCCACTTCTGCATGTTGCCGAAGTAGAGATTGTGCGTGAGGTGGTCGATGAACGTCAGGCCGTAGCCCGCCGGGTTCGGGTCGGCACCCGGGATCGCCTCGTATTCCGCCGCGTACGCGTCCGCGCCCGACGGCACGAGGTAGAGCATGCAGTCGCCGATGCCCTTCACCTTCGGCACGTCGATCGCCCCGGCCGCGTCGAGCGATTCGCCGCCGTTGCGCAGCACCGCCGCGTGCACGTCGGTCACCGGCTGCGTGAAGCGGATCGCGAAGCCGCAGGCCGACGGGCCGTGCGCCGCGGCGAAGCGCGCCGCGAACCCGTCGGTGGATTCGTTGACGAGGAAATTCACCCCGCCCTGGCGGTACACCGTGATCGGCTGCGAGCGGTGCTTCATCACCGCGGTGAAGCCCATCCGGCGGAACAGCGCGTGCAGCGCCTCGCCCTGCCCGGCCGGCGCGGCGAATTCGACGAACTCGAACCCGTCGATGCCCATCGGGTTCTCGAAGGTGGTCGGCTTCATGCCGAGGTTGGGAGCGGAAGTCGGCTGGGCGCTCATGGCGTCCTCCTGTCGTCGTCGGATGGGGCTCGCGGAGCGAGGATGCCCTTGCCACGCGTAGGGCGCCGTTATAGTTTCATCTGAAACCATTTGCAAGGCGCGACGCGGCATGCCCGACCGCGACATCCTGGACCTCGAACATTTCGTGCCGTACCGGCTGTCGGTGCTGTCGAACCGGATCAGCCACGACATCGCCCGGCTTTACGCCGAGCGCTGGGACCTGGCGGTCAACGAATGGCGCGTGCTGGCGGTGCTGGGGCGGCACCACGACATCGCCGCCCGCGAGGTCGCCGAGCGCACCGCGATGGACAAGGTCGCCGTCAGCCGGGCGATCGCCTCGCTGCTCGACGCCGGCCGCATCGAGCGCGACACCCACGACGGCGATCGCCGGCGCTCGCGCCTGCGCCTGAGCCCCGCCGGCCGCGCGATCTACGACGAAGTCGCGCCGCTCGCGCTGGCCTACCAGCGCCGCCTGCTCGACGGGCTCGCGGACGACGAACGCGCGGCGCTGGACCGGCTGCTGACGCGGCTGGAGACGCTGGAGCTGGCCACGAGACCCTGAGCGCGGAGGCTAGCGCTTCTCGGTTTTCCAGAGTTTCCACGCGAAGAACAGGCCCAGCGCCGACAGCGCGGTGTACAGCCACATGCCCGGCGCATAGCCGCCGACGTTGTCGGGGCCGGCGCCGGAGCGCTGGTCGAGCCAGCCGATCGCGAGCGGCACGATCAGCCAGCCGATCTGCTGGCAGAACGTCATCAGCGAGTACGCGGAACCGAGCCGGCGCTCCTCGACGATGTAGGCGACGGCCGGCCACATCACCGCCGGGATCAGCGAGAACACGACGCCGAACACCAGCATCGCCACGAACAGGGTCAGCGGCAGCGCGACCGTGGTGAACGGCACCGCGATCGCGGGACCCGGCGGCAGGTACGTCACCGCGAGGAACAGTGGCAGCATCGCCGCCGATCCCGCGAGCATGAACAGCCCGCGCCGGCCGACGCGGTCGACCCACAGCCCGAACAGCGGCGTCGCGACGATCGCGGCCACCGGCAGCAGGCTGCTGAGGATGCCGGCCGCTTCGCGGGTCAGCCCGTGCGCCTGCTGGAAATAGTCGATCGCGAACGAGCGGAACGGGAACACCGTCGAATAGAACACGACGCACAGCGCGACGATGTACCAGTACGCCGCGCCGAAACGGTACATCGCGCGCGGCTCGAGCCGGTCGGCCGCGGGCGGGTCGCCGAGCACGAAGCGCCGCTGCGCGCCCTTCTCGAGCATCCAGTACAGGAACGCGGCCGCCAGGCCCACCGACATCACGCCGGTCGCGAGCCACATCGGGTCCTGCCAGTTCGTGTACAGCGACGGCGCGAACGTCGGCGACCAGTCGGTCGCGGCCGAACCCAGCCGCGAGATCGACAGGTTCAGGCCGAAGGCGAAGCTCAGCTCCTTGCCCTTGAACCACTTCGCGAGCACGGCGGTGACCGCGACGATCAGCGGCTCGGCGCCGAGGCCGAGCAGGAAACGACCGGCCCAGACGCCCGTGTACGAATCGGCGGCGGCGGTGACCGCGGCCGCGACGACGCAGACGGCGGCGAACGCGAGGATCGTCACGCGCGCGCCGAACCGGTCGATGAGCCAGCCGCCGACCAGCAGCATCAGCAGCGCGGCGATCTGGTATGCGGAAGACGTGGCCTTGACCTGGATCTCCGTCAGCCCCTGCGCGTCGCGCAGCAGGTCGATCACCGGGTTCAGCGCGTCGTACGCGTAGTAGTTGCCGAACATCGCCACGCTGGCGAGGACCAGCGCGGCCCAGCGCCAGGCGGGCGTCGGGCGTGGGAGTGTCGTGGCGGAGTCGGTGGGCATCGGGGGCTCCGGAAAAAGATGCGGCCCGGGATTCCGGGCCGCATCGGACGGGCATTGCGCGGCTGAAGCCGCTCCTACCGTGATCGCGCCTCGGGCGCGATCACTTGACCCCGTGCATCAGCTTCTGGATCAGCGGCGCGATCAGGAACAGCAGCACGCCCGGGATCACCAGCGCCCAGAAGCCGAACTCGTAGCCGGCCGCGGCGGACGCGACCGTCATGCCCTCTTCGCCGCTGACGTGGCTGGCGAAGATGCCCGACAGGTTGTTGCCGATGCCGGTCGAGAGGAACCAGCCGCCCATGCCGAAGCCGACGAGGCGAATGGGCGCCAGCTTGGTCACCATCGACAGTCCGATCGGCGAGAGGCACAGCTCGCCGACGGACTGGATGACGTAGACCATGAACAGCGTCCAGAACGGGATCATCCCGAAATCGTCCACCAGCGCCGACAGCGCGAACCACAGCAGCGCGAACGCGACGCCGTTGAACAGCAGGCCGAGGCCGAACTTGCGCGGGATCGACGGGTTGGCGCGGCCCATGGCCACCCACAGCCACGCCATCACCGGCGCCAGCGTGATGATCGCCAGCGAGTTCACCGACTGGAACCACGCCACCGGCCACGTCCAGCCGAACAGTTCGCGGTCGACGATCTCGCTCGCGAGGAACGTGAACGAGCTGCCCGCCTGTTCGAAGAAGCACCAGAACAGCACGTTGAACGCGAAGATGATCAGCATCGCGATCACCATGTCGCGCTGCTTCGACCCCTCGCGGATGCCTTCGACCAGCAGCAGCGCGCCGAGGCCGAGGAACATCGCCGTCAGGATCCACTGCAGCGTGCTCGCGCCGAGCGACAGCAGGAAATAGATGACCGGGATCGCGACCAGCGCGCCGATCGCGGTGTACAGCACGCGCGTCGTGCTCTCGCCGCCGACGTTCGGACGGCCGACGCCGTGCAGCTGACGGCGACCGAACCAGAACCACACGAGGCTGACCAGCATGCCCACGCCGGACGCGATGAACACGACCTTGTAGTCGGGCATCGCCTCGGTGCCGAACACCTTGTTCGCGAGCCAGCCGGTGAGCAGCGGCGCGAACATCGCACCGAGGTTGATGCCCATGTAGAACAGCGTGAAGCCGGAATCGCGGCGCTCGTCGCCGACGCTGTAGAGCTTGCCGACCATCGTCGAGATGTTCGGCTTGAACAGGCCGTTGCCGGCGATGATCGTCGCCAGCCCGAGGTTGAAGACCTGTTCGCTGGGGATCGCGATCATGAACAGGCCGGCGGCCATGATCACCGCCCCGAGCAGGATCGATCGCTGGTAGCCGATGATCCGGTCGGCCACATAGCCGCCGAAGATCGCCGCCGCGTACACGAGCGCCAGATACGCGCCGTAGGTCTGGTTCGCCGGCGCCTGGCCGCTGCCGTCACCGCCGTGGAACTGCGCCACGATGTACAGCACGAGCGCCCAGCGGATGCCGTAGAACGC
>CAMPHE010000195.1 GCA_946885815.1 uncultured Arenimonas sp. | reverse complement strand
GCGGCGATAGGATCGACCTCCCGACGACGGAGCGTGCCGATGAAACGAATCGCGACGGCCATGGCCTGCGGTCTCCTCGCGGGCGCCTGCGCATCCACTCCGGTACCGCCGCCGGCCCCGGTCGACCTCGACGCGCTCACCCGACAGGTGCACGCCGCGGAAACCGCGTTCGCGCGGACGATGGCCGATCGCGACCACGCGGCCTTCGCGTCGTTCCTCGCCGAGGACGCCATCTTCGTCAACGGCACGAAGCCGACGCGCGGCCGCGCCGCGATCGCCGCCGACTGGCTGCGCTTCTTCTCCGGTCCGGCGCCGTTCACCTGGCGACCGGAGACCGTGGTGGTGCTCGACGACGGCTCGCTCGCGCAGACCAAGGGGCCGGTGCACTCCCCCGACGGTGAACTGATCGCCGAATTCCGCTCCACGTGGCGGCAGGAGTCGCCCGGCGTCTGGAAGATCGTCTTCGACGACGGCGCCTGCGCCTGTCCACCGAAGCCGCAGCCATGAGCCCGCGGGTCACCGGGCTGACGTTCGCGGTGCTGGGCGCCGGCCTGGTCGGTACGTGGTGCCTGCTCGCGTTCGCCGCACCCCGCGACGACGCCGACGGCGCGTGGCGCCTCCTGTTCCGCTTCGTGTGGGCGGCCGCGCCGTATGCGGTGGTCGCGGTGACGGCCCGCTTCCTGGCGCGGACGCCGGCGCGGCGCCTGGTCGTGCTGGCCGGGGCCGGCGGGATCGCCGTGTCGGGCGTCGCGGTGCTGTACGACGGCCTGGTGCGGCACCCGGGCCCGATCGCGTACGCCGACATCCTGCTGCTGCCGGCCTACCAGCTGGTGCTGGCGGTCGGCGTGCTGCTGTTCGTCGCCGCGCTCGGGCTGCGCCGGCCGGTGCCGGCGCCCTAGACCGCGATTTCGAGGCCGGGCCGCGCCAGCGTGGCCGGGTGCCCGAGCCCGGCGAGTTTCGCCGCCAGCGGCTCGCGTGCTCGGTCCTCGCCGTGCACCAGCAGCACCGGCGGGCGGCCGCCGATCGCGCCGACCCAGTCGAGCAGCCCGGCCTGGTCGGCATGCGCCGACAGGCCGCCGACGGTGTGCATCGTCGCGCGCACGGGTACCGACTGGCCGAGCAGTCCGACTTCGCGCGCGTCGTCGACGAGCCGCCGGCCGAGGGTGCCGTGCGCCTGGTAGCCGACGAAAAGCACATGCGCCTGCGGCAGCGACACGTTGTGCAGCAGGTGGTGGCGGATGCGACCGCCATTGCACATGCCGGAGCCGGCGATGACGATCGCGCCGCGGCGCACGCCGTTGATCGCGCGCGACTGCGCCGCGTCCACCGTCATCCGCAGGTTCGGCATCCGGAACGGATGCGGACGCTGGTTCCACGCGTCGGCGCCGCGCTCGTCGAACAGCGCGACATGGCGGTCGTAGACCGCGGCGACCCTTGCCGCCATCGGGCTGTCGAGGAAAATGCGCCAGCGGCCCAGGTTCCATTCGTCCCACTGGCGCGCGAACAGGTACAGCAGCTCCTGGCTGCGACCGACGGCGAAGGCCGGGATCAGCACATTGCCGCCGCTCGCCCAGGCCTGTTCCAGCACCTCGCGGATTTCGACGGTGGTCTCGTCGCGCCGCCGGTGCAGGCGGTCGCCGTAGGTCGACTCCATCAGCACGAGATCGGCGCGCGGCACCGGCGCCGGGTCGCGCAGGATCGGCGTGCCTTTCATGCCGAGGTCGCCGGAAAACACCAGCACGCGCTCGCGACCGTCGCTGACGGCGGCCAGTTCCACGCTCGCCGAACCGAGAATGTGGCCGGCGTCGCGCAGCACCAGTCGGACCCCGGGCAGGATCTCGCACGGGTCGTCGTACGGCACCGCGCGCACCTGCTTCAGCGTCCGCGCCACGTCGTCGCTGGTGAACAGCGGCGCGTGGTCGGCGCGGCCGTCGCGGCGGTGGCGGTTGTCGAGCTCGGCGTCGCGTTCGGCGAGCGAGGCCGCGTCCGCGAGCATGATCCGCAGCAGATCGGCCGTCGCCGGATGCGTCCATATCGGACCCGCGAAACCGCGCGCGACCAGCACCGGCAACCGCCCGCAATGGTCGATGTGCGCGTGGCTCAGCACGACGCCGTCCAGCGACGCGACGTCGAACGGGAACGGGTCGCGATTGCGCAGCTCGTCGCGCGCGCTGCCCTGGATCATCCCGCAGTCGAGCAGCAGCCGCCGGCCGCCGGCGAACTCGACCTCGTGGCACGAGCCCGTGACTTCGCCGGCGGCGCCGTGGAAGCGGACGCGCATCACTCGGCGTCCATTTCCTCCAGCAGGTGCGGCGCCGGGAATACTTCGCGCATCACCCACTGCATGTAGCGCGTGTCGACCGCGATCATCCGCGTCATCACCGGGTCGAACACCCAGTTGGAGCTGACACTCTCCCAGTTGCCGTCGAAGGCCAGGCCGACGAGTTCGCCGCGCGCATCGAGCACCGGCGAGCCGGAATTGCCGCCGGTGATGTCCAGGTCGGACAGGAAGTTCACCGGCACCGCGGCCTTCTGCGCGGGCGTCATCGCCGCGACTTCGTCCAGCAGAGCCCGCGGCGCGTCGAACGGCTCCTCGCCGGTCGCTTTCGCGACGAGGCCGTCGAGCGAGGTGAACGGCGTGTACGCGACGCCGTCGCGCGGCACATAGCCCATCACGTTGCCGTAGGTGATGCGCAGGCTCAGGTTGGCGTCCGGATACACGGCGCCGCCGTGCTCGCGGCGATAGTCCTGCACCGCGGCGAGATAGACCGGGCGATGCAGCGCCGCGTCGCCGGCGCGCGCCTTGGCGGCGTCCTCGATCGCCAGCATCGTCGGCTGCAGCGTGCGCGCCAGCACCAGCAGCGGGTCGGTGCTCGCGTCGAGCGTGGCCACGTCCGCGCCCAGCATCGCGCGTCGCGCGTCGGCGGGCGCGAGTTTCGTCCCCGCGTAGGCGGCATCGAGGGCGCGGTCGATCGCCGCCGCATCGTCGCCACCGAGCCACGCGTCGAGTGCCGGCACGCGCTGCGCCGCGGGCAGCTTCACGTAGTGGCCGAGCCAGTACGCGAGCAGCTGCTTCTCCATTTCCGGGTCGAACCGACGCTCGAGCTGGGCGATGCCGCCTTCGATCGCCGGCAGGTCGCGCTGCTGGTAACCCGGCGCACGTTCGGCGTCGGGCTTCGCGCGCTCGCCGGCGAGGCGGTACAGCGAGCGCACGTTGCCGAGCAGGCCGGTCCCCGCGACCTGCGACACGATCGTGTCGCGCTCGCGCGTCGCGCGCGCCTCCGCCGCGAGGGCGACGAGTTTCGCGTGTGCGTCCCGCGCCGCCGCGCCGTCGGCGCCACGACCGCGCAGCCACGCCAGCACCGCCTGCTCCTCGGCGCGCTTCGCGTCGGCGGCGCCGATGCGTTCGAATCCGGCGAGCTGGCCCTGCCAGTTCTTCATCGCGTTCTGCCAGCTGCGCAGGGTGCTGGCGTACTTGACGCCGATCGCCTCGTCCTTCGCGCCGGCGGCTTCGGTCAGCGTGACCAGTTCGCCGAGCCAGCGGCCGACGACCGGGTACTGCCAGCCGCGGACATTCTCGAATTCGTCGTAGAGCGCGTAACGGTTGGTGGAACCCGGGTAGCCCGCCACCATCACGAAATCGCCGGCCTCGAGCGGCTGGTCGGCCAGCTCGAGGTGATGGGCCGGGCGATAGGGCACGTTGTCCGGCGAATACGCCGCCGGCTTGCCGTCCTTGCCGACATAGGCGCGGTAGAACGAGAAGTCGCCGGTGTGCCGCGGCCACATCCAGTTGTCGATCTCGCCGCCGTAGTTGCCGATCGCGCGCGGCGGTGCGTACGCGAGCCGCACGTCGCGGATCTCGATCTGGCGGAACAGGCGGTAGGTCTGGCCACCGAAGAAGCTGTACACGGTGCAGCGGGTGCCGGCCTCGGCTTCGCACTCGGCCAGCAGCGCCTTCTGGGCGCTTTCGATCGCCTTCTGGCGAGCCAGCGCGTCGAGGTCGGGATCGACGGCCGCGCGCATCCGGTCGGTGACGTCGGTGATGCGGTCCATCACGTACACGCGCGCATTCGGTCCGGCGGAAAGCTCGTCGGCGCGCGTCGCGGCGATGAAGCCGTCTTCCATCAGGTTGCGTTCCGGCGTCGAGTTCAGCTGGATGGCGCCGTACGCGCAGTGGTGGTTGGTGACCACCAGGCCGTCGGGCGACACGAACGACGCGGTGCAGCCGCCGAGCGCGACCACCGCGCCCATCGGGTCCCCGGTCAGGTCGGCGAGCTGGCGCGGATCGAGTTCGAGCCCGGCCTGCGCCAGCGCATCGCCGATTTCAGGCAGCTGCTGTGGAACCCACATGCCCTCCTTCGCACCGGCGGCGGACGACAGGG
>CAMPHE010000194.1 GCA_946885815.1 uncultured Arenimonas sp. | reverse complement strand
TCGCGCCGAACAGGTTGATGATCACCTGCGCGCCCCAGTACGACATCTGGCCCCACGGCAGCACGTAGCCCATGAACGCCTCGGCCATCAGCACGAGGAAGATCACGCAACCGAGCACCCAGACCAGCTCGCGCGGCTTCTGGTACGAGCCGTAGATCAGCCCGCGGAACATGTGCAGGTAGACGACGATGAAGAACAGCGAGGCGCCGGTGCTGTGCATGTAGCGGATCAGCCAGCCCCACTCCACGTCGCGCATGATGTATTCGACCGAGGCGAAGGCTTCCGCCGCGCTCGGCTTGTAATGCATCGTCAGGAAGATGCCGGTGACGATCTGGTTGACCAGCACCAGCATCGCCAGCGAGCCGAAGTAGTACCAGAGGTTGAAGTTCTTCGGAGCGTAGTACTCCGTCATGTGCTTGCGATACGCCGGCAGCAGGCCGGGCGTGCGCTCGTTGAACCAGCCGATGCCGCCGTTGAGGGCGCGAACCAGGAAATTGGGCATCACGCGGCTCCTTCGGGGGCGACGCCGACGAGAATGCGGTTGTCGTCGAGGAAGTGGTACGGCGGCACTTCGAGGTTCGACGGCGCCGGGACGCCCTGGAACACACGGCCGGCGAGGTCGAAGCGCGAGTTGTGGCACGGGCAGTAGAAGCCGCCCTTCCACTCGGCGTCGAACGGCTGCGGCGCCAGCTGCGGGATGTGCTTCGGCGAGCAGCCCAGGTGCGTGCAGATGCCGACGATCACGGCGATCTCGGGCCGGATCGAGCGGGTTTCGTTCTTCGCGAAGACCGGCGTCTGGTCGGCGTTCTCGGACTGCGGGTCGCGCAGGCGGTCGTCCAGCGTCGGCAGCGCCGCCAGCTGTTCCGGCGTGCGCTGGTAGATCCAGACCGGCTTGCCGCGCCACTGCACGATCATCAGCATGCCCGGCTCCTGGGCCAGCCCGCTGATGTCGACCTCGAGCGGCGCGCCCGCGACCTTGGCGCGCGCGCTGGGCTTCCAGGAACTGATGAACGGCACCGCGGCGCCCGCGACGCCGACCGCGCCGACGACGGCGGTGGTGGCGGTCAGGAAGCGACGACGGCCCGAATTGACCTCTTCGTTAGCCATCCGGCTCTCCGAAAAAAACGCTAAGTGGCTGATGAAACGGCGGTCGGCCCGCGAAGGGCCGGCAAAGACGCGCAATTCTAGCGGGGCCACGCAGACGCGGCAACGCCGGCTGAACGCCGGCGTCGGGAAGAGGCAGGCCGCGGCCGGACCGGCCGCGGCGCGGGCGGGGACTCAGGGCGCCGCGGCGATCGTCGGCGTGGCGGCACCGAGCGCGCCGCGATAGCGGTCGGCGAGCTGGCCGACGCGCACGACGTAGCGCTGCGTCTCGGCGTAAGGCGGGACGCCGCCGTACTTGTCGACCGCGCCTTCGCCGGCGTTGTAGCCGGCCGCCGCGAGCGTCAGGTCGTTGTCGAAACGCTTCAGCAGCCACGCGAGGTACTGCACGCCGCCCCGGATGTTCTGCCCCGCATCGAACGCATCGGACACGCCGAAACGCGACGCCGTCGCCGGGATCAGCTGCATCAGGCCCTGCGCGCCGGCATGCGAGACGGCGTTGGCGCGGAAGGCCGACTCGGCATGGATGATCGCGCGGACGATCGCCTCGTCGACGCCGAACTCGTTCGCCGCCGCACGGACTTCGGCGGCGTACGAATCCATGTTCAGGCGCACGTTGCCGAAGTCCACGCCCGGCGCCGCGCCGCACGCGAAGCACGACTCGATGTACGAGAACAGCAGCTGCGCTTTCGCCGCGCCGCCGGCCGGGGCGACGTTGGTGTAATGGACCACGCCGTCCTTCTCGAACTTGTAGACCGCGCCGCGGGTGACCCGGCTGCCGGTCGCCGCGGGCAGCGCCTGCCCCGCCGCCGCGGTGGTGAACTGGACGCGCGACGCGTTGACGGCGCGCGGCGCCGTCGTCGACGCCGCCGGCGCGCGCGGCACCGGCGCCGGCCCCTTCGGACGGGCGTCGGCCGCGGTGTACGTGGACACCACGGCGCAATGCGAGCCGGCGATCTTCTTCCCGGTGTAGTTCGGGATGCCGTCGGCGCCGGTGCACTTGTAGAGCGTGCCGGCCGAGGCGGTGACCGGGACGAGTGCGAGCGCGAGGCTCGCCAGCAGCGGGGGGAGGAGTTTCATGCGCGCGATTTCTACACTTGTCGCTCACATTTGGCAAGACGGTGTGAGGGATTTCGTGGATGCACCCGCGATTTCACGCGTAGAATGCCCGGTCCCGTACACCTGCGATTCACCCCACGATGACCGTTCACACGCCCGTGAAGGGCAAGCTCTTCATCCGCACGCACGGGTGCCAGATGAACGAGTACGACTCGGCGAAGATGGCCGACGTGCTGGCCGCCGAGCACGGGCTGGAGCTCACGCAGGACGAGGCCGAGGCCGACGTGATCCTCGTGAACACCTGCTCGATCCGCGAGAAGGCGCAGGAAAAGGTGTTTTCACAGCTCGGCCGCTGGAAGCACCTGAAGAAGGAGCGGCCGGTGCTGATCGGCGTCGGCGGCTGCGTCGCGAGCCAGGAAGGCGAGGCGATCCTGAAGCGCGCGCCGTACGTCGACCTGGTCTTCGGCCCGCAGACCCTGCACCGCCTGCCGGACATGATCGACGCCCGCCGCGGGCGCGGCGCGCCGCAGGTCGACGTGAGCTTCCCGGAGGTCGAGAAGTTCGACCGGCTGCCCGAGCCGCGCGCCGAGGGCGCCGCAGCCTACGTCTCGATCATCGAGGGCTGCAGCAAGTACTGCTCCTTCTGCGTCGTGCCGTACACGCGCGGGGAGGAAGTGTCGCGCGCGTTCGACGACGTGCTGCTCGAGGTCGCGTCGCTCGCCGCGCAGGGCGTGAAGGAGATCCACCTGCTAGGCCAGAACGTGAATGCGTATCGCGGCCCGCTCGCGGACGGCGAAGGCGTCGCCGACCTGGCGACGCTGATCCGCGCGATCGCGACGATCGAAGGCGTCGGTCGCATCCGCTACACCACCTCGCACCCGGTGGAATTCTCCGACGCGCTGATCGCCGCGCATCGCGACGTGCCGCAACTCGCGTCGTTCCTGCATCTGCCGGTGCAGTCGGGGTCCGACCGGATCCTCGCCGCGATGAAGCGCGGCCACACCGCGCTCGAGTACAAGGCGAAGATCAGACGGCTGCGCGAGGCGAAGCCGGGCATCGTCGTCAGCTCCGATTTCATCGTCGGCTTCCCCGGCGAAACCGAACGCGACTTCGCCGCCACGCTGAAGCTGGTGGAGGACATCGGCTTCGACCAGAGCTTCTCGTTCGCGTATTCCCGTCGCCCCGGCACGCCGGCGGCGAACCTTCACGACGAGGTGCCGGCCGACGTCGCCGCCGACCGGCTGCACCGCCTGCAGGCCGCGATCAACGCGAACGCGCGGCGGATCTCCGATGCGATGGTCGGCAGCGTGCAGCGGGTGCTGGTCGAAGGCCCGAGCGCGCGCGATCCGCACGAGCTCACCGGCAAGACGGAGAACATGCGCAACGTGAACTTCGCCGGCCACCCCCGCCTCGTCGGCCAGTTCGTAGACCTGCGCATCACCGAGGCCCGCACAAACTCCCTGCGCGGTGAAGTGCTGACGGCGAGCGACCGGGCGGCCTGAGCCCTCCCCTTCCGACCGGTTAGCCCATGACCCAGGCCCCGCACCGCGATTTCGTCCTCGAACCCGAGGATGTCGAGCGCCTCGCCAACCTCGCCGGCCCCTTCGACGAACACCTGCGCCAGCTCGAGCTGCGGCTCGGCGTCGAGATCGCCAACCGCGGCCACGTGTTCCGCGTCACCGGCGAACCGAAGGCCGCCGACACCGCCGAGCGCGTGCTGCGTTCGCTTTACGACGAGGCCGCCGGCGAAACGCTCGATTCGCACAAGATCCACGCCCGGCTCGGCGCGGCGAACCTGGACCACATCGCCGCCGGCGAGGTCGAGCCGCAGGAAGTCGCGATCCGTGTGAAGCGCGGCACCGTCCGCGGACGCGGCGCGAACCAGGCGAAATACCTGCACGCGATCGCGACGCACGACATCAGCTTCGGCATCGGCCCGGCCGGCACCGGCAAGACCTTCCTCGCGGTGGCGATGGCGGTCGAGGCGCTGAACGAAAGCCGCGTGCAGCGCCTGCTGCTGGTGCGGCCGGCGGTCGAGGCCGGCGAGAAACTCGGCTTCCTGCCCGGCGACCTGAGCCAGAAGGTCGACCCGTACCTGCGCCCGCTCTACGACGCGCTGTACGAGATGCTCGGCACCGAGAAGGTCGCCAAGCTGCTGGAGCGCAACGTCATCGAGATCGCGCCGCTCGCCTACATGCGCGGCCGCACGCTCAACGACGCGTTCGTGATCCTCGACGA
>CAMPHE010000193.1 GCA_946885815.1 uncultured Arenimonas sp. | reverse complement strand
AGCGTGGCGGGCGAGCCGGCCGCGGATCGAAGACGTCGTCGTCGATGGCGACCGCGTGTCGACCCGCAATCGCGCCGTGCAGCTCGACTTCGGCGCGATTTCCGAGGGCATGGCGGCCGAGATCGTCGTCGGCATCCTGCGGCGCCACGGCGTCGAACACGCGCTCGTCAACCTCGGCGGCGACATCGCGGTGATCGGCGATGGCGGCACGCGGCCATGGCGCGTCGCGCTGCGCGATCCGTTCGGCGGCGTGCTCGGCGGCATCTCGCTCGCCGACGGCGAGGCGCTGTTCAGCACCGGCAACTACAACAAGTTCCGGACGTCGCCGAGCGGCACGCGCTGGGCCCATATCCTCGACCCGCGTACGGGTTACCCGGCGCGCGGTACCGCCGCGGTGATCGTCCTGCATCCCGATCCGGCACGGGCCGACGCGGCCGCCACCGCGCTCTACGTCGCCGGCCCCGCCGGCTTCGAGGCGATCGCGCGCCGCATGCGTCTCGGCTGCGCCCTGATGGTCACCGACGAGAACGAGATGATGGTGACCGCGGCGATGGCGGAACGCGTGCAGCTCGACCGCGACCCCGTCCCGCTCGGGGCGCCGATCGACATCGGGCCGGACTGCCGCGGTCCCGGCGGCTAGCCCGGCGGATTCTCCTGCGACGCGCGGAAGCACAGCGTCGCTTCCGGCCGGTGCACCGCGAACCCCTGCGCGTAGTCGACGCTGAGGCCGCGCAGCAGGTCGCGCGCGCGCTCGTCGCCGACCCATTCGGCGACCACCAGCAGCCCGCGCTGGTGGCCGATGTCGGTGACCGCGCGCACGATCGAATAGCTGATCGGGTCGGACTCGATGTTGCGGATGAAGCTGCCGTCGATTTTCAGGAAATCCACCGGCAGGTTCTTGAGATAGCCGAACGACGCCATGCCGGAGCCGAAATCGTCGAGCGAGAAGCGGCAGCCGGCGCCCCGCAGCCGCTGCATGAACTCGATCGCCCGCGACATGCTGCTGACCGCGGCGGTCTCGGTGATCTCGAAGCAGATGCGGCTGCCGGCGACCCCGTAGTCCTCGAGCCGCTGCAGCACGAAATCGGCGAAGGTCGCGTCCTCGAAGGTCGGCCCCGACAGGTTGATCGCGCACAGCGCCAACGGCTTGCCCGACGGATGCAGCCGGTTGAAGTTCGCCAGCGCCGTGTCGACCACCCAGCGGTCGATCTGCGGCATCAGGCCGAAGCGTTCGGCGGCCGGGATGAACGCGCCGGGCGGCACCATCGCGCCCTGCTCGTCGCGCATCCGGATCAGCAGCTCGACGTGCACGCCGGTGCCGGCATCGCCGTCCCACAGCGGCTGGAGCTGCTGGAAATGCAGCTCGAAACGACCCTCGGCGAGCGCCTCGCGCACCTTGCCGGCCCACTCCATTTCGCTGCGGCGACGCGCGGTTTCGGAGTCGGCGGCCGAGAACAGGTGCACGCGGTTGCGCCCGCGTTCCTTCGCCATGTAGCAGGCGGTGTCGGCCTGCGTCAGCACGGTGCGCAGGCTCAGGCCCGGGCCGCCGAGCGTCACCGCGCCGATGCTCGCGCTGATCGTGTAGTTGCGCTGCTCCCAGCCGAACACGTACCCGTCGATCTCCTGGCGCAGGCGCTCGGCGACGGCGAGCGCCTCCCTGTCCGTCACGTCCGGCAGCAGCACCGCGAACTCGTCGCCGCCGACGCGCGACAGCGTCGCGCCGGCCGGCAGCACGCCCGGGAGCAGCGTCGCGAGATGCGCGAGCAGCTGGTCGCCGGCGTAATGGCCGGATGTGTCGTTGACGAGCTTGAACTGGTCGAGGTCGAGGTACAGCAGCGCACCGGCCGTTGCGCCGGCATCGAGCGCGTCGATCATCGCGTGCAGCTCGCGTTCGAACTCGCGGCGGTTCGGCAGGCCGGTCAGCAGGTCGTGGCTCGACTGCCAGTTCAGCTCGTCGCTCAGCACGCGCAGTTCGGTGGTGTCGTTGGCGACCGCCAGCAGGTGCGGGCGGCCGTCGAGGACGATGCGCGCGACCGACAGCGTCGCCCAGAACGCGTCGTTGCCGGCCGAACGCAGCCGCACCGGCTCGCTGGCGATCTCGCCGCCGTCGCGCAGCGTGGCCAGCTGCTCGCGCAGTGCCGGTTCGTCGGCGATGTCGGCCAGCACCGTCTCGCCGGCGTCGATGTCGATCGAGAAACGGTCGCGGCAGGCCTGGTTGGCGTACACGACGCGGCCATTGCCGGCGTCGGCCAGCAGCACCAGCGCCGGCAGCAGCTCGTTGAGTGCGCGGAAGCGTTCTTCGCTCTCGCGGAAGCGGCGCGACATGCCGCGCGCCAGCGCCAGCGCATGCTGGCGGGTGCCGGCGAGCGACCACGCCAGCGCCGCGAGCAGCAGGCTGGCGACGAGGCCGAGCGCGAACGTCAGCATGGGTGGCCCGGCGAAGGCGGTCGCGACCGTCCGCGGCTCGGCCCGCAGGCGCCACGCGCGCGTGCCGTAGCGGATTTCGCGGACGAAGACACGGCCCGCACCGGTCACGCCGTCCGCCGCGGCGTCGGCGCCGTACAGCGGCCATTCGCCGTCGTCGCCGTCGTCGCCGACGTCGGCGACGGACAGCCGCAGCTGCGCGCGCGCTTCCGCCGGCAGCGCGTCGGCGATCAGCCGCGTCACCCGGAACGAGACGGCGATCGTCCCTGCTTCGCGCGCGCGGCGCTCCGCGACGTCCCGCGGCGGCGCGCCCGGCGCGAACACCGGCAGCCGGATCGTCACGCCGTCGATCGTCCCGGTCCGTCCGTCCGGCTGGATCAGCCGGAACGGCATCGACATCACCGGCTGGTCGGTATCGCGCGCCAGGATCGCCGCGCGCAGGTTCACCGGCTGGGTGGCGACGTCCAGCCCGCCGAGCGCTTCATTGCCGGCGAGCGGCGCGACGAGCGTC
Organism: uncultured Arenimonas sp.; assembly: GCA_946885815.1. The sequence goes on along the minus strand of CAMPHE010000193.1, from coordinate 1,487 downwards.
GTCGGATAGCGCAGGCCGCCGCGCGGGTCGCCGCGACGTTCGGCGTACGCCAGCGCCTGCAGGCTCGGAAACTGCTCGCGCGGTCGCAGGTTGGCGTACATCGCCGCGAATTCTTCCGGCTCGACGCGGTCGGACGTGTGGAACAGCGTCTGGATGAGCCGGACCAGCAGGCCGGTCGTGTGCAGCTGCCGTTCTATCGCGTCGAAACTGCGTTCCGCCAGCCGCGCGACCTGCCGTTCGTGGTCGCGTGCCTGCACGCGGGAATGCAGCGCGGCCGCGGCGATCGCCAGCACCAGCCCCGTGACGAACGCGAGCGTCGCCCAATGCCACGGAGGCCGCCCGAGGAAACCCGAATCCGCATGTCCCTTGCCTTCCAACCCTTGCTCCTGATCGGCGGGGGCCGATTGAGGCAGAATCCGGAGTCCGCCCCGACCGGACGACTACCGTGATGAACGCCGACGCCACTCTATATCGCGCCCACCTCGAAACGATCAAGGCGCGCGCGGACGCCGCGCTGGCGAAGGGCGGTTTCGATCACCTGCTCGTCGCATCCGGCGTCGAGAAGTTCGAATTCCTCGACGACCGGCCGTATCCGTTCAAGCCCAGCGCGCAGTTCAAGGCCTGGGTGCCGCTGCTTCGACATCCGCATTGCTGGGTGGCCTACACGCCCGGGAAGAAGCCGGTGCTGGTGTATTTCCAGCCCGACGATTACTGGCATGTGCCGCCGAGCGCGCCGCAGGGCGCGTGGGTGGACGAATTCGACGTGCGCATCGTCACGGCGCCCGACCAGATCGCGCGGCACCTGCCGGCCGCCGGCCGCGCCGCGATCATCGGCGAGACCGACGCCGCCGTGCCGGGGTTCATGCCGGACAACCCGGCGGTGGTGCTCGACGCCCTGCACTTCCACCGGGCGTTCAAGACACCGTACGAACTCGACCGCATGCGCGCCGCCCAGCGTCGCGCGGTGCCCGGGCATCTCGCGGCGCGCGACGCGTTCCGTGACGGCGCGTCGGAGCTGACGATTCACGCCGCCTACCTGTCGGCGACGGGACACACCGACCTGGACCTGCCGTACACGAACATCGTCTGCCTGAACGAACACGCGGCGGTGCTGCATTACCAGTACAAGGACGCCGCCGCGCCGCCGCGCTCGCGCTCGCTGCTCATCGATGCCGGTGCCGAGGTCGACGGCTACGCCGCCGACATCACGCGCACCTGGGGCGACGGCGACGAGCGTTTCGAGCGGCTGGTCGCCGCCGGCACCGACTACCGCGAGTTGCACCTGCAGGCGCATCTGCGGCTCGGCGGCGTGCTGCGTTCGCTCGGCATCGTCGACATGGACGCGGGCGACATGCTGGCCGGCGGCGTCACGTCGACCTTCTTCCCGCACGGCCTGGGCCACCCGATCGGCCTGCAGGTTCACGACGTCGCCGGCTTCCAGGACGAGGACGGCACGGTCATTCCCCGCCCCGACGGCCATCCCTATC
>CAMPHE010000192.1 GCA_946885815.1 uncultured Arenimonas sp. | reverse complement strand
GCGATCCACTGGGAGGGCGCGTTCTACCGCGGCGATATCGGGTGGCGGGCGATCGGTCGCGGCTGAGCGATCGCGGCTGAAGCCGCTCCTACGAGGGGCAGGAACAGAGGCAGACGATGGCGCACAACCAGTTCGACCTGCTGCGGCAGCGGCGTTTCCTGCCCTACTTCGCCACCCAGGCGCTGGGCGCGTTCAACGACAACGTCTACCGGCAGGCGATCATCGGCCTGCTGTTCTACCTGCACGTGTCGAGCGAACAGAAGACGCTGTACGCGAATCTCGCGCCGGCGCTGTTCATCCTGCCGTACTTCCTGTTCTCGGCCACCGCCGGGCAGATCGCCGAACGGATGGACAAGGCGCGGCTGATCCGCATCACGACGGCGATGGAGATCGCGGTGATGTCGGTGGCGGCGATCGGCTTCGTGACCGCGAACCTGCCGATCCTGCTGGTGGCGCTGTTCGGCACCGGGCTGCAGTCGACGCTGTTCGGTCCGGTGAAGTATTCGATCCTGCCGCACGTGCTGAAACCCGAGGAACTCACCGGCGGCAACGGACTGGTCGAGATGGGAACGTCCATGTTCATCCTGCTCGGGATGATCGCCGGCGGCCTGCTGATCCAGGAGGGTTCGCCGCCGTCGGCGCTGTGGATGGCCGGCGGCACCGTGATCGCGCTGGCGGTGCTCGGCAACGCGGTGAGCCGGAAGATCCCGGCGGTACCGTCGACCGTGCCCGACCTGCCGGTGAACTGGAACCCGATACCGGAGTCGATCAAGGTGCTGAGCCTCGCGCGCCGGCAGCTCGCCGTGCGCAACGCGATCCTCGGCATCAGCTGGTTCTGGTTCGTCGGCACCGTGCTCACCGCGCAGCTGCCGGCCTGGGCCGAACTGCACCTCGGCGGCTCGCAGACGCTCTACCTGTTCGCGTTCGTGCTGTTCTCGATCGGCACCGGCACCGGCTCGCTGCTGTGCGAGAAGCTGTCGGGGCGCACGGTGGAGATCGGCCTCGTGCCGCTCGGCGCGCTCGGCATGACGGTGTTCTGCGCCGACCTGTATTTCGCGCGGCCGGGCCTCGCGCCGGCGACCGGCCTCGACGTCGCCGGCTTCGTCGCCGGCACCGGCAGCCCGCGGATCATGCTCGACCTCGCGCTGGTCGGTCTGTTCGCCGGGCTGTTCATCGTGCCGCTGTTCGCGCTGGTGCAGAGCCGCACGCCGAAGGACGAACTGAGCCGGGTGATCGCCGGCCTCAACATCCAGAACGCGTTTTTCATCGTGCTGGCCGCGGGCATCGCGCTGGCGGTGCAGAAGCTGCTCGGCTGGACGATCCCGCAGGTGTTCCTCGCGCTGGCGGTCGCCAACGCGCTGGTGACGCTGTGGATCTTCAGCATCGTCCCCGAATTCTTCATGCGCTTCCTCGCGTGGCTGTGGATCCGCGCGATGTACCGGCTGCGCGCGCACGGCATCGAGGAACACGTGCCCGACGACGGCCCGGCGCTGCTGGTGTGCAATCACGTCAGCTACATGGACGCCCTGCTAATCAGTGCGACCGTGCCGCGTCCGATCCGCTTCGTCATGTACTGGAAGATCTTCCGTACGCCCGGTTTCGGCTGGATTTTCCGCGCGGCGAAGGCGATCCCGATCGCCGGTGCGAAGGAGGATCCCGTGCTGATGCAGAAGGCCTTCGACGACGTCGACGCGGCGCTGGCCAACGGCGAACTCGTCTGCATCTTCCCCGAAGGCGCGCTGACGCGCGACGGTGCGATCGCGCCGTTCAAGGGCGGCGTCGAGAAGATCCTGGCGCGGCGACCGGTGCCGGTGGTGCCGATGGCGCTGCGCGGCATGTGGGGCAGCTTCTTCAGCCGCCGCGACCGCACGCTGGCGAAGAAGCTGCGCGTGCCCAGCCGCCTGCGCGCGCGCGTCGAGGTCGTCGCCGCGGCGCCGGTCGACGGCCGGGCCGCGACGGCGGAATCGCTCGAGTCGGCCGTGCGCGCCCTGCGCGGTGACGCCGCATGAGCGCGGCGTCCAGGCCCGACGGCCCTGAAAGCACCGTGTCGTTCGCCGCGCGCGGCGACAACGTGACGATCCGCGTCAGCGGCTATCTGTTCGCCGACCCCGAGCATGCGCGCGACGCCAACGCGCTCACCGGCACGGTGAACATCCGCGCCGGCGCGTTCGGCGGCAGCTACCGCGCGATGTTCCACACGTGGGACTTCGCCGAGCTGCGCGACCGCCTCGCGGAGATGCACGACGACCTGCACGGCGAGGCGCGCTTCGACACGCTCGAGCACCTGCTGGAGATGGTGTTCCGCGGCGACGGCCGCGGCGACTTCACGATCGCCGGCAAGGCGACCGACGATCCGGCCTACGGCAACCGCCTGCTGTTCGAACTCGCCGTCGACCGCGCGCAGCTCAAGCAGGCCGTCGCGCAGCTCGACGGGCTGCTGCGCGCCTATCCGTCCCGCGGCGCCCGCCACTACACCGCGACGACGCTGCGGGCGCACTGATCGCCGCGGCGCGGGACTGCAAGAGCTCACCACGGATTTCTGCTCGACCCGTGTCGATCCATGTAATCCGTGGTCGATGTTTCTGCCTGGCCCCGATCGCATCAGGCCTCGACGCGGATCACGCGGATCTACGCGGATAAAGCAATCTCTGAAGAGCTCTATCCGCGTTCATCCGCGTGATCCGCGTCGGGCTCTGGAACAGCCCTCTGGATGGCCGCGACCGCGTCAGACTTTCGCGTTTCCCGACGCCACCCGTCAGGTCGCCCAGCCGGCGAGGACGAGCAGCGCCAGCACCGCCAGCCACAGCAGCAGCACGCGCCACACGAGCGACATCGCGTCGCGCAGTTCCAGCAGATCGGGCGCACGGGCCGGACCGTCGATCGCGTAGGCGTCTTCCTCGGCCAGTTCGCTGGCGACGCTGACGCGCGCGGCGGCACCGAGGAACCCGATGTCGAGGCGCACGCCGTCCGCATGCCAGTCGCGCCACGCGCTGAAGACGCGGTCGAAATCGGCGGCGAGCGCGAGCCCGAAGGTCATCAGCTGCGCGACCGGCCAGTTCAGTACCGCCAGCACCGTGCGCGCGGTGCCGCGCTGGCCCTCGGGCAGGCTGCGGCGCGCCTCGCCCTGCGCGCAAAGCGAGATCAGCCGGTAGCCCAACGCACCGACCGCGCCGGCGACGACGAACCAGAACAGCACGCCGAACCAGCGCCACAGCGCGCACCGGAACACCGCCTCGACGAGCGTCGGGCCCTCGACGACGGGCTCGCCGCCTTCCGGGAACAGCGCCGCGGCGGCCGTGCGGCGCGCCTCCGGGTCGCGGGCCTCGATCACGGCCTCGACGTCGAGGTCCAGGTCGCGCGGCCCCCACGTGTAGAGCACCACCAGCAGCGCGAACGCGAAGGCGGGCAGGCTGTACCAGCGGTCGTGCAGCGCGAACTGGATCGCGCCGACCACCGCCAGCGGCAGGCCGACGGCGATCAGCAGCCCGATGCGGTTCGGCCAGTCGCCGCCCCCGGTCTGGCGGCCGAGCCAGTGCAGCCAGCCGATGAACCAGTCGTAGCGGCGCAGCGACGGCAGCGCCGGGAAGACGTGGCCGAGCAGCAGGCAGACGACGACGGCGATCAGGGCGGCGGACATGCGTCGATTCTATGCCCGGTCGCGCGGCCGTGACGCGAGCCATTCGTCGATCAGCGTGCGGGCGATCGACAGCCGCGGCGACAGCAGCACCTCGCCGGCGTTCACCGCGGCGTCGAGCTCGGCGCGCGAGAACCAGCGCGCGGCCTCCAGCTCGTCGTCGACGACGGGCTCCACCGGCTCGCCGGTCGCGTGGAAACCGATCATCAGCGAGCCGGGGAACGGCCAAGGCTGCGAGGCGACGTAGCGGCAGTCGCGCACCGGCACGCTCGCCTCCTCCATCACTTCGCGCGCGATCGCGTCCTCCAGCGATTCGCCCGGCTCCACGAAACCGGCGAGCACCGACCAGCGCTTCGCCGGCCAGCCCGCCTGCCGGCCGAGCAGCAGCCGCTCGCCGTCGCTCACGGCGACGATCACCGCCGGATCCGTGCGCGGGTAGTGCTCGAGTCCGCAGCCGCCGCAGCGCGCGATCCAGCCCGCCTTGCCGAGCGCCAGCGGATGGCCGCAGGCGCCGCAGTGGCGATGCCGCTGCTGCCAGTGCAGCAGCGCGCGCGCCTGCGCGAAGACCGCGGCGTCGCGCGCCGGCCACAGCGCCGCGGCGCTGCGCAGGTCGAGCGTGGCCGGCAGCGGGTCGCCGAGCGCGTCATGGGGAATGGCGAACCACGTGTCGCCGTCGACGACACCGAGCACGCTGGCGGCGGCCGGCAGCCCGGGGGCGAGCATCGCGCCGGTCAGGCGCGGCAGGCTGGGGGGTGGCGGGCGTCCGGCCGCGCCTGCCGGCGTCGGCGGCGCGGCGTCATC
>CAMPHE010000191.1 GCA_946885815.1 uncultured Arenimonas sp. | reverse complement strand
CCAAAAGCTAGAAGCTAGCTCCATGAAGATCACCTTCGAACTCGAGCCCGGCGACATCGAGCGCTTCCACGAGGCGCTCGCGCGGGCCGAGCAGCGGGTCGCGTGCGCCGAGGAAAGCGACATCGTCCATGCGACGCGGCATGCGCTGGAGACGCTGCCGATCGCCAGCGCGCCCGGCTACGTGCGCCGGCGGCTGCTGGAAGTCGAGCGGCTGCTGGAGATGCTCGAAGACGAGGCATGGGCGCTGCCGCAGGTCGAGCGGGGCGAGGTGCTGCGGCTGCTCGCCTACTTCAGCGACCCCGAAGACATGATCCCGGACGACGTCGCGGTGATCGGCCTGCTCGACGACGCGATCATGCTGGAGCTGCTGCTCAAGCGGATCCGGCACGTCGTGATCGCCTATGCCGAATTCTGCTCGCTGCGGTCCGGGCAGCCCGACGCGACCGACGCCGCCGACCGTATCCGGCTCGCCGGCGAGCTCGCGCGGCGTCGCGACCGGCTGCACGCGCGGATGCGACGCCGCGCGCTGCGCGACGCGCTCGCCGGCGCCGGCGGCCTTCCCGTCGATCCGGTCGAGGCGCCTTCGGCGTGATCCCGGCCGGCGTACGGAGGCTGGCGTGGCTGGTGCTGGCGTACGTGACGCTCGCGCTGGGGGTGATCGGCATCTTCGTGCCCGGCCTGCCGACGACGCCGTTCGTGCTGCTGTCGGCCTATGCGGCCGCGCGCGGGTCGCGGCGCCTGCACGCATGGCTGCTGGCGCATCGCCAGTTCGGGCCGATGATCCGCGACTGGCAGGCGACCGGCGCGGTCTCGCGCCGGGCCAAGCGCGCGGCGACGGCGATGATGGCGCTGAGCGCGGCGGTGATGTTCGCGACGGCGCCGAAGCTGTGGATGGCGGCGACGGGCACCGCGATCATGGGCGTGGTGGCGATCTGGCTCTGGCGGCGGCCCGAACCCGCGCCGCGCGCCTAAAGGATCCGGCGGGCGCCGGCGTAGACGCGGCTCCAGTACGGGCTATCGATGCGGTCGAGGCGCACCGTGCCGCCGGTGCTCGGGGCGTGCACGAAGCGGCCCTCGCCGACATAGATGCCGACGTGGAACACGCGGCCGCCGTCGGCGAACACGACGATGTCGCCCGACGCGAGGCGGTCGCGTGGCGGCGTCGTGCTGTCCACCTTCGCGATCTCGCGCGTCGTGCGCGGCAGGTACAACCGCGCCGCGTCGAGATACACGAAGCCGACCAGGCCGCTGCAGTCGAACCCGCCGGCCGGCGTGTTGCCGCCGTAGCGGTACGGCGTGCCGACCAGGCCGAGCGCGCGCATCAGCACGTCGTTGGCCCGCACCGGATCGTCCGGGGCCACGTCGACGATGCGGATCGGCGGCGCTGCCGGGCGCGCCGCGGTCGTGCGCCGGTCGGGCGTCGAGCCGCAGCCGGCGAGCGCGATCAGCAGCGCGGCGAGAAACGCGAGGGTCGGAAGGCGTGCAGCCCGGGAAACTGGCGCCGGGCGGAGGGGGCCGGGATAATGCGCGTCCGCTGTCACGGGCCGAGTCTGCCCGATCCCGCCGGTCGCGTCACCGGCCCAACCGGAATTCCCATGAAGATCGAGAACAATCGCGTCGTCCGTTTCCACTACGCCGTGTCGGAGCCGGGCCAGCCGGTGATCGAGACGTCCCGCGACGGCGAACCGCTCGCGATCCTCTACGGCCGTGGCGGCATCATCCCGGGGCTCGAGACGGCGATGGCCGACCGCGCGGCCGGCGACCGCTTCGAGACCACGGTGGCGCCCGAGGACGCCTACGGCGAGCGCCGCGACGACTTCGTGCAGCGCGTGCCGAAGAAGCACGTGCGCGAGAAGTCGCTGCGGCCGGGCCAGCAGATCATCCTGCAGACGTCGTACGGGCCGCGGCCGGTCACCGTCGTCAAGGTCGGCGCGACGGTCGTGGACGTCGACCTGAACCATCCGATGGCCGGCAAGACGCTCACGTTCGACATCGAGATCGTCGACGTGCGCGAAGCGCAGCCGGTCGAGATCGAGCACGGCCACGTGCACGGCGCGGGCGGCGTCGACCACTGACCGCGCGGATCCATCTGCTCGACATCGTCCGCGGCTTCGCGCTGCCGGGCATCGCGCTGATGAACATCGAGTGGTTCACGCGCTGGCCGGGCGAGGTCGGCGCGGCGCTGCCCGCCGGCGTGCCGGTCGCCGACCACGTCGCCGGCTGGCTGATCCTGGTGTTGGTGCAGGGCAAGTTCTGGCTGATGTTCTCGCTGCTGTTCGGCGCCGGTTTCGCGGTGATGCAGCGTCGCGCGGAAGCCGCCGGCCTGCCGTTCGTCCTGCCTTACCTGCGCCGCGCCGCGCTGCTGCTGGTGTTCGGCGTCGCGCACGCCGTGCTGCTGTGGGTCGGCGACATCCTGCACACGTACGCGATCGCGGCGCTGGGACTGCTGCTGTTCGCGCGCGTCGGTCCGATCGGGCGGGGCGTGGCCGGCGGCATGATGTTCGGCGCCGTCACGCTCGGCATCGCGGCGAGCGCGTCGATGTATCTCGCCAACCCCGACCTGGGCGCCGGCCCCGCGACGGTGGACGCGGTGCGCGCCGCGCAGGGTGTCGAGGCGTCGGCGATCTACGCGCACGGCGACTTCGCGGCGGTCACCGCGCAGCGCGCCCGCGACTTCGTCGCGCAGCTCGACGCCGACCTGTTCCTCGTGCCGATCGCGCTGTCGATCTTCCTGATGGGCAGCGCGCTGCTCGACGGCGGGCCGCTCTCGCGTCCGGAAGCGCATCGCGGCTTCCACCGCGTCATGGCGTACGGCGCGCTGCCGGTCGGTGTCGCGCTGGAAGCGTGGGCGGCGACGCTCTCCACCGGCGTCGGCGCCGAGCCGACCGATGCGGAGATGCTCGCGCAGGCGCTGGCGTGGACCGGCGCGCCCCTGATGACGCTCGGTTACATCGGCGTGCTCGCGCTCGCCTCGTTGCGGCCGCGCCTCGGCCCGTGGCTGCGCGACTGGATCGCACCGTCGGGGCGGATGGCGCTGACCAATTACCTGATGGCCTCGCTGGTGCTGAGCACGCTGTTCTACGGCTACGGACTCGGCCTGTACGGGCAGGTGTCACGCGTCGCCCAGGTCGGCCTCGTGCTCGCGCTGCTCGTGGTGCAGGTACTGGCCTCGCGCTGGTGGCTCGCGCGCCACCGCTACGGACCGCTGGAATGGCTGTGGCGGGCGTTCACGTGGTGGCGCGTGCCGGCGCCGGCCGCCGTGCGCCCGTAGAATCGCCGCATGGACCGGGATGCGGACGTATTGATCCTCGGCGCCGGCGTCGTCGGCCTGGCGTGCGCGCATTACCTGCTGGCCGAAGGCCGTTCGGTGCGCGTCCTCGACCAGGGCCGCGTCGGCGGCGGCGCCTCGCACGGCAACTGCGGCACGCTGACGCCCAGCCACGCGGCGCCGCTCGCGGGGCCCGGTACCGTCTGGCAGGTGCTGCGCTGGATGCGCGACCCGGCGTCGCCGCTGTACGTGAAGCCGCGCTGGGATCCGGCGCTGGCCAGGTGGCTGCTGAAAGCCGCGGGCCGCTGCAACCTGCGCGACTGGCAGGCGTCGGGTCTCGCGAAAGGCCGGCTGCTCAAGCTGTCTCGCGTGCTGATCGAGGACCTCGTGTTCGGCAACGACCTCGACTGCGGCTTCGCCGCCGACGGATTCCACTACGTGTTCCGCGACCCGCGCGCGCTCGAAAGGCAGCAGCGCGACCTGCCGCTGCTCGCGGACCTGGGCATCGCCGCGCACGTGCTCGACGGCGCGGCACTGGCCGCCGACGAGCCGGCGCTCAAGCCCGGGATGGCCGGGGCGCTGCATTTCCCCGGTGACGCGCAGCTGCGTCCCGACCGCTATGCCGCCGAACTCGCGCGCGTCGTGCGCGAGGCCGGCGGCGTGATCGAAGAAGGCGTCTGCGTCACCGGTTTCGAACGCGGCCGCAACGGCATCGAAACGGTGCAGACGAGCGAGGGGCGTCGCGGCGCCGGACGCGTCGTGCTGGCGATGGGGGCGTGGACGCCGGAATTCGCGCACATGCTGCGCCTGCCGCTGCCGATCCAGCCCGGGAAGGGCTATTCGATCACCTACGACCGGCCGGCGATCGTGCCGCGGCGGCCGCTGGTGCTGAAGGAGCGATCGGTGTGCGTCACCGCGTGGGACGACGCGTATCGGCTGGGCAGCACGATGGAATTCAGCGGTTACGACCACCGGCTCAACCGCGTGCGGCTCGACGCGCTGGAGCGCGGCGCCGCCGAATACCTGCACGAACCGGTGGGCCCGGTGCGGCGCGAGGAATGGTGCGGCTGGCGCCCGATGACGTGGGACGATCTGCCGCTGATCGGCCGCGCGCCCGGCTACAACAATCTGTGGCTCGCGGCCGGGCACGGGATGATGGGGGTCGGCATGAGCG
>CAMPHE010000190.1 GCA_946885815.1 uncultured Arenimonas sp. | reverse complement strand
ACCCGTAGAGCAGCGTCGGGTTGTCGCCGTCGAGCACGAGGTCCTTCGGCGCGACCATGAAGTACGGCACCTTCGTGCCGTCGCGGCTCGTCGCGAAGTGCTGGGACACCGCGTACGGCGACGCGTCGAAGTAGGCGGGCAGCTGCTTGAGCACCGTCGGCGTGCCACCGCCGATCGTGCCGTGCAGCAGCGACGTCGGGGTCAGGTAGTCGTTGACCGTGAGGAAGTATTCGTCGGACGCGTCGGCGTCGACCGCGCTGATGCCGATCGCGCCGGTCGCCGGCACGCCGGCCAGCGGCTCGGCGGCCCAGCCGTCCGCGCCCGGCGTCAGCACCGAGATGCGGTTCTTCACGTCCTCGAGCACGTTGATGTAGAAGTGGTTCTTCGTCGCGCCCCAGCTCGACAGCGAGCTGTTCGGCGTCGGGGTGAACAGGACATCGAAGTCACGCTCGCCGGCGAGCAGGTCGTCGAGGCGGATCGCGATCAGCGAACCGGCCGGATGGTCCTCGCCACCGACCGACCACGGCTGGCGCAGCTCGAGCAGCAGCCACTCGCGCACCAGGCCCTTCTGCGCGCCGTCCGGCACGTCGAGCTTCACGAACTTCCCGTCGCGCTGCAGGTACAGCTCGTCGGTGTAGAACGTCAGCGAGCGGTACGCCATGTGGCGCTCGTGGCCCGGCGTGTCGTCGTAGAACGTGCCCGCGGCGACGTCGCCGACCTCGCCTTCGAACGCGACGGTCGCCGCATCCATCGGCGTGCCGCGCTTCCAGACCTTGCCGATCCGGGGATAGCCGGACGTCGTCATCGAACCGTCGCCGAAATCGGTGCCGACATAGACGGTGTCGTGGTCGATCCATTCCATGCCGCCCTTCGCCTCGGGCCGGCTGAAGCCGCCCGCGACGAACGCCTTGTCGGAGACGTCGAACTCGCGCGTCACCGACGCGTCGGCGCCGCCGCGCGACAGGTCGAGCAGGCAGCGGTCGTAATCGGGCCGCAGGCACTCGGCGCCGCCCCAGACCCAGTTGACGCCTTCGGCCTTGCCCAGCGCGTCGAGGTCCAGCAGCACTTCCCATTCCGGCTCGGCGCGGGCGAACTGTTCCGGCGTCGTCCGCCGCCAGACGCCCTGCGGGTTCTGCTTGTCCTTCCAGAAGTTGTAGTAGTACCCGCCGCGTTTGCTGACATACGGAATGCGCGCGTCGGAATCGAGCACCTCCAGCAGCTGCGCCCGCAGCGCGTCGAAGCCCGGCGCGTCGGCCAGTTTGGCTTCCGCATCGGCATTGCGCTCGCGGACCCAGTCGAGGGCCTTCTGTCCCTCGACGTCCTCGAGCCACTGGTACGGGTCGTCGGTCACGGGAGTGATCGCGGCGGTCGCGAGCGACGCGGAGAACGCGCCGGCGGCGAAAAGGGCGAGCGTGCTGAAACGCATGGCGGGCACCTGCGGATGGATCGGACCCCGGACGCTAGCATGGCCTCGCGCGGGGTCGCGGTAGGCCGGAAGTCATGGTCAACGCCAGTCGCGGACATGGCGCCAGCCGTCGGATCCATCGTCGTAGTACCGGCGCAGCGCTTTCACGGGGCGGTAGCCGGCGCGCGAATACAGCGCCTGCGCCGCGGCGTTGTCCTGCCGGACCTCCAGCACCAGCCCGCGGTGTCCGGCGCGTCGCGCGACCAGCTCGGCATCGGCCAGCAGCCGGCGCCCGATGCCCTGCCGGCGTTCCGGGCCGTCCACCGCCAGCGAATACAGCCAGCCGCGCTGGTCGAACCAGCGCCGACGCACCACGTGGAAGCCGACGACCCGGCCGCCGACTTCGGCGACCCGGGTCGTCGCCCGGCGCGAACCCAGCAGCCGCCGGAACAGCGCCGGGCTGATGCGGTCCCCCGGAAACTGCGCTTCGATCGCCAGCAGGGCCGGCAGGTCCGCTTCGCGCGCATCGCGCAGGCGCAGGGCCGTCGCCTCCGTTCCGGCGACGGGCTCGAACAGGGACGCGGCGGCGGGCAGCGTCGTCGTCGGCAGCGGCAGCGTGGTCACCGCCGCAGTCTAGACCGCCGCACATCGGCTTCGCGTCAGCGCGCGGCCTGGCGCTGCGGCACCACCCCGGCACGCACCGACGTGAACACGCCGCGCGCGGGACGCGACATGCGCACCGCGGCGGAGCGCCGGCGGCGGCGTGGCGTGGCGCGGACGAGGCGCGCACGCCACGCCGCCACGAGCGTGTGGCGGTGGAGCGTGAGCAGCGCCGTGGCCGGAACGACGGCGAGCCAGAACGGCAGCCAGCCGAGCAGCATCGAATCGCCACGCGCCGCGGGCAGCAGCACGATGGCGAACACGCCGAGCACGAGCCACTGCCACAGCGTGCGCGCGAGGCGCGGATCGACAGGCGTCACGGATGCGGTCTGCAGGCTCGGCATGGCTTCGTCCCCCGGGTTGGCGTGGAGGACAGCCTGCCGTCGGGTCATCTCACGGACCGAGACGCCTCACAGGCCCGCCGCGTCGAGCGCGCGATGCGCCGCCTCGCGGCCGATCTCCCGCAGTTCGCGGGCGCGCCAGAACTCGTGGAACATCGCCACTTCGCCGGGCACCTGGATCAGCAGGTCGGGGGGATCGTGCGCGATCTGCAGGCGCGTCATCTTCGCCTGCATCGTGTCGTAGGCGCGCGACATCAGTTCCATCATGCCGCGTGCCTTGCGCGCCGTCGGCTCGCCCTCCACCGGCGCGTCGGCCCGCACGGGCTTCTCCGGCAGCCACGGATGCGATCCCCGCACCGGGCCGTTGACGTCGACGGCGATCACGCGGTCGACGCGCATCGGCCGGGTCGCGGCGATCGGCAGCGGCGTCATCAGCCCGCCGTCGACCAGTTCGCGGCCATCGACGACATGGGGCGTGAAGATCATCGGCATCGCCATCGAGGCGCGCACCGCGTCGAACAGGTCGCCCCGCGTCAGCCACACTTCGCGCATGCGCTCGATGTCCGTCGCGACGGCGACGAACGGGACCGGCAGCGATTCGATCGTCAGGTCGCCGACGATGTCGCGCAGCTGCCCGATCACGCGGTCGCCGCGGATCAGGCCGGGGAAGCCGAACGCCAGATCGACCAGGCGCAACACCTGGCGGCGGCCGAGCGACGACGTCCAGTCGCGGAACGCGTCGAGCCGGCCGGCCGCGTGCACCGCGCCGACCACCGCGCCCATCGACACGCCGGCGATGCCGGCGACTTCGTAGCCGCGTTCGCGCAGCACCTCGAGCACGCCGACGTGCGCGAGGCCGCGGGCACCGCCGGCGCCGAGCACGATCGCGATGCGGACCCCCGCTCCCGGCGGCGGCGGATGCGGCGCCTCATCGGCCATGCGCGGCCTCAGTCGCCATAGGCCGACAGCGCGAGTCGCAGCATCGTGCGCGCCTGCTGCCGCAGCGGTTCCGGCGCGACCACCTCGGCGTCGGCGCCGTAGCGCAGCACGTCCATCAGCAGTTCCTTCGCGCCGCTGTAGGGCACCTTCAGTTCGTAGCGGCCGTCGGGCAGGAAGCGGCCCTCCTGCTTCGAGTGCCAGTACTCGTCCGCGACCCAGCGTGCGGCCTTCGCGGAGAACACGATCACCGCGGTGCCCTTCGGCGTGCCGCTGAAGATGCCGTAGCTCGACGACAGGTGCTGCTTGAGTTCGTCGTCGGGGATGTCGCGCGCCGCGGCCGGCAGCACCTCGGCGTGCTGCACGCGATCGACGGAGAAGCTGCGCAGCGCCTCGCGGTCGTGGTCCCACGCGTCGAGATACCAGTTGTCGCGGTAGTGGGTGAGGCGCTGCGGCGACACCGTGCGATGCGTGCGCTCGTTGGTCGAGCGCGCGAGATAATCGAACGCCAGCTGCCGCCGTTCGAGCACGGCGCTCGCGACCAGCTTGAACGCGAGCTCGTCGCGCCGGCGCACGCCGCTGGCGAGCACGCGCACGCGCTCCACCGGCCAGCGCTTGCCGCCCGCCTGCTGCGCGAGCAGCGATTCGATCCGTCCCTTCAGCGGCGCCAGCGCGCTCGACAGCACGCCCTGGCCGGTGCGGTCGAGCAGCTGGTGCGCGGCGAGCAGCGCGTGCAGTTCGTCGGAACTCAGCCACAGCCCCGGCAGCTCGAACTTGTCGGCCTGCTCCCGGTCGTAGCGGATCGCGCCCTCGCCTTCACTCTCGACCGGTGCGCCGAGCGCGTCGCGCAGGAACGCGATGTCGCGGTAGATCGTCGCGCGCGAACAGCCCAGCTCGTCCATCAGCGTCCGGATCGGCACCGGGTAGCGCGCGGACTTGAGGGTGCGATGGAGCGCGAGGGCGCGTTCGTAGCGGTCCATGGGGGAAGCCGGAGCGGGTGGAATCGCAGGATACCGGGAGAGTGGAAAGAGCGGATATGGGATATGGGATATACGTGATAGTGAAGGCGCGGCGGCTCTCACCATCACGTATATCCCCTATCC
>CAMPHE010000189.1 GCA_946885815.1 uncultured Arenimonas sp. | reverse complement strand
GCGCTCGGCGCCGCGCACATCACCGTCAACAAGAACGCCGTGCCGAACGACCCGCGCTCCCCGTTCGTCACCTCCGGCCTGCGCATCGGCACCCCGGCCGTCACGACGCGCGGCTACAGGGAGCCCGAGTGTGTCGCGCTGGCCGAATGGATGTGCGATGTGCTCGACGCTCCGACGAACGAAGACGTGATCGCCGGCGTCCGCGACAACGTCACGAAACAGTGCCGCGCGTTCCCGGTCTACGGCTGACCGCTCCTTATCACGTATATCCCGGATCCCATATCCCGCTTTTCAGATGCATTGCCCCTTCTGCCAGCACGAAGACACCCGCGTGATCGACTCGCGCGTGTCCGACGACGGCACGACGATCCGGCGGCGACGCGAATGCGAAGCGTGTTCGGAGCGCTTCAACACGTTCGAGGTCGCCGAGCTCAAGATGCCTGCGATCGTGAAGAGTGACGGTCGCCGCGAGAACTTCGACGAGCGCAAGCTGCGTACCAGCTTCGATCGCGCGCTCCAGAAACGGCCGGTGTCGAGCGAGCAGATCGACGACGCGGTGCGCGGCGTCGTGCACGCGCTGCGCACCAGCGGCGACCGGGAGTTGCCGAGCCTGCGCGTCGGCGAGTTCGTGATGGCCGAGCTGAAGAAGCTCGACCAGGTGGCGTACGTGCGCTTCGCGTCCGTGTACCGGAGCTTCGAGGACGTGCAGGCGTTCCGCGAGGAGATCGAGCGGCTCGAGCGCGACCTGCCGGGGCTGGAGACGCTGCAGCTGCCGCTGCTCGACGGCGCGCCCGGCAAGGCGAAGCGCTGACGGCCGTGGAGATCCGCCTGCTGGCCGATGCGCCCGGCCATGTCGACACGCTGGCCGGGTGGCATCACGCGCAGTGGGGCGCGCTGTACGGCGACTGGTCGCGCGACGATGCGGCCGCCGAACTGCGCGCCCACGCGGCGTGCCGCACGCGCCCGACGACGCTGGTCGCCTTCGACGGCGACGCGCTCGTCGGCTCGGTGAGCCTGGTGGACGAGGACGCGCCCGAGTTCGCCGACCGCGGCGACGCGTGGCTGGCGAGCCTGTATGTCATCCCCGCGGCGCGCGGCCGCGGCATCGGCGCCGCGCTCGCACGCGCGCTGGTCGCGCACGCGGCGCTGCAAGGGGTCAGGCAGCTGTGGCTGTTCACTCCCGAGCACGCC
Source organism: uncultured Arenimonas sp. (assembly GCA_946885815.1). The sequence goes on along the minus strand of CAMPHE010000189.1, from coordinate 3,266 downwards.
GCCTTCTACGCCCGGCTCGGGTGGACGCACGTCGGAGCCGCCGCCCTCCGCGGCACCCCGGTGTCGCTGATGGAGAAGAAAATCTGCTCTGAGCAGATTTCCGCGGCCGGCGGCCGGGTGCTCGCGTGAAGAAGGAAATTTGCTCAGAGCAGATTTTCTTCTCCGCGACGGACCACGCGCACATGGCGCGGGCGCTGCAGCTGGCCGAGCGCGGGCGGTACACGACGCGGCCGAATCCGATGGTGGGTTGCGTGCTCGCCGACGGCGACCGCGTGGTGGGCGAGGGCTGGCACGTGCGTGCCGGCCAACCGCATGCGGAGGCGAATGCGCTCGCGGTCGCCGGCGCCGCCGCGCGCGGCTGTACCGCCTACGTCACGCTGGAGCCCTGCGCGCACCATGGCCGCACGCCCCCTTGCGCCGACGCGCTCGTCGCCGCCGGCGTCACGCGCGTCGTCGCCGCGTGCCGCGACCCGTTCTACCAGGTCGCCGGCCAGGGCTTCGCGAAGCTGCAGGCCGCCGGCATCGCGGTCGAGGCCGGTCTGATGGAAGCGCCCGCGCGTGTCCTCAATCGCGGCTTCTTCTCGCGCATCGAGCGCGGGCGGCCGTGGGTGAGGGTGAAGCTGGCGATGAGCCTCGACGGCCGCACCGCGCTCGCGCACGGGGAATCGAAATGGATCACGTCCGAAGCGTCGCGCGCCGACGTGCAGCGCTGGCGCGCGCGCGCCCGCGCGATCCTGACCGGCATCGGCACGCTCGTCGCCGACGATCCGCGGCGCACCGTGCGTCTCGACGGCGACGAGGACGTCGAACCGCCGCTGCGCGTGGTCCTCGACGACGAGGGCCGGCTGCCGCACGACGCGCGCGTGCTCACCGACGGCGACGCACCGACGCTCGCGGTGCACGGCGAGGACGTCGTGCCCGATTACGCCGACGACCAGCTGGCGTTCGCCGTGCGCCGCACCCCCGACGGTCTCGATCTCGGCGCGGTGCTGAGCCAGCTGGCGCAGCGCGGCATCGGCGAAGTGCAGGTCGAGGCCGGCGCGACGCTGGCCGGCGCCTTCCTGCGCGCCGGCCTCGTCGACGAGCTGCTGCTGTACGTGGCCCCGGTGCTGCTCGGCGTCCGGGGCCGGCCGCTCTTCGCCGGCATCGACCCGGCGACGATGGTCGACCGCATCGGCCTGAAGCTCGTCGACACCACGCATGTCGGGCCCGACCTGCGGTTGACGCTGCATCCCGCCTGATCCGGCGCGCCGGCACGTCGTCACGGCCCGTGAAAGCGTGACGCCGCGATCGTCCCGACGCGAAGGCGCTTGTCTCGCGCGCGCCCGCGCGCTAGCGTCGCCGCACTTCGACGACAGGGACGCTGCCGATGCGCACGCTGCTGCTTTGCCTCTTCATGGTCCTCGGTGCCACCGGCGCGTACGCCCAGACCGGCCCGTGGGCGAAATACGACGCGAAATTCAAGGGTGACGTGCTGCTGCGCGAATCGAGCGCCGGCAACCTCGACGAAGTGAAGTCGGTGATCGCCGGCGGCGCCGACGTGAACTGGCAGCAGCCGAACGACGGCATGACGGCGCTGATGGGCGCCGCGCAGGGCGGCCACGCCGACGTCGTCGAATACCTGCTCGCGCAGGGCGCCGACGCGTCGGTCGTCTGGAACTTCATGGGCGGCATGACGGCGCTCGATCTCGCGAAGATGAGCGGCGGTGCCGCCGTGGTGGCGCTGCTCGAAGGCGCGGCCGGCGCGCCGCGACCGCCCGCGCCGGGTCCTGAGCCGGCACCCGCACCCGCACCGGCACCGGCACCGGCACCGGCACCGGCACCCGCGCCCGCGCCCGCGCCCGCGCCCGCGCCGGGCACGAACGCCCCGGCGCCCGCCCCGGTCGCCTCCCGCGGCGGCTGGCCCGCGTTCGGCACGTACCAGGTCGGCGACCGCGTGCAGTGGCGGCAGTCGAACGGCTGGTTCACCGGCACGGTCAGCGAAGTCGGGCCGGCGGTGCACAGCGGCGGGCTGGAACCGTATGTGCGCCGCTATCGGGTGGCCGACGACCGCTGGTCGGGGGCCGGCGAATGGTGGGATTACGGGCTGGTCACCGGCCTGCAGCGCGAACCGTTCTGGACCGGCTTCTTCGCCGGCGACTGGTCGCTCGGCGAAGTGATGGCCGTGAACGACCGCCTCGAAGACGGCGAGGCCTTCACCGAGTTCGCGTATCACTCGGCGAGCGAAGCCCTGCGCGTGAACGCCGACGGCACCTATGCGTGGAAGCCGATGGGCGCCGCCGAAATCCGCGGCCGCTGGATCGCCGCGGCCGACGGCGCCGGCATCGTGCTGCAGCGCGGCGTCGACGGCGCCGACTGGACGCTGCGCAACGAGACCAACGCGATCGAGGAAAGCATCCGCGGCATCCAGACCGCGCGGCTGACCACGCCCGGCAAGATGAGCATCGCCGCGAAGCGGCCGATGCGCTGACGCACGCGACCGCTAGACTCGCCGCATGTTCACCGGCCTGATCCAGGGCGTCGGCCAGCTCGCCGCCCGTGAAACCCACGGCGCCGACCAGCGCCTCGCGTTCGCGTGGGGCACGCTCGCGCACGTCGACATCGCGCGCGGCGAGTCGATCGCGGTGAACGGCTGCTGCCTCACGGTCGTCGCGTTCGACGCCGCCGGCTGGGCGGCCGACGTCTCCGTCGAGACGCTCTCGTTGACCACGCTCGGCACACTCCCGGTCGGGGCGGCGGTGAACTTCGAGCGCGCGCTGCTGCCGACCGACCGGCTCGGCGGTCATCTCGTCGCCGGTCACGTCGACGCGGTCGGCGTGGTCGCGTCGGTGCACGACGACGCGCGCTCGCAGCGCTGGCGCTTCGCCGCGCCGCCCTCGCTGCTGCGCTACGTCGCGGCGAAGGGCTCGATCGCGGTCGACGGCGTCAGCCTCACGGTCAACGCGGTCGACGCGGTCGGGTTCGAGGTCAACCTGGTGCCGCATACCGTTGCGCATACCGCCTTCGCGATGACGCGCGTCGGCGACGCGGTGAACCTCGAAGCCGACACCGTCGCGCGCTACGTCGAACGGCTGCTCGCGACGCGTTGAAGCCGGCGTTTCACGGCCGGATCAGGCCCAGCGTGACCACGTTCACCGCCGCGTCGTCGCAGGCGACGAAGCGCACGCGCCACGCATGCGTCGCGCGATCGCCCATGGGCAGCCAGATCGCGCCGGCGTTCGTGTGCGATGCCGGCGCGACCACGTGCCCGTCGCGGGTCGCGTCGA
>CAMPHE010000188.1 GCA_946885815.1 uncultured Arenimonas sp. | reverse complement strand
TGAGCTTGTAGAGCGGCGGCAGGCCGATGTAGACGTGGCCGCGCTCGATCAGCTCCGGCATCTGCCGGTAGAAGAACGTCAGCAGCAGCGTGCGGATGTGCGAACCGTCGACGTCGGCGTCGGTCATGATGATGATGCGGTGGTAGCGCAGCTTGTCCGGGTTGTACTCGTCCTTGCCGATGCCGGTGCCGAGCGCGGTGATCAGCGTGCCGACTTCGGCGCTCGAGAGCATGCGGTCGAAGCGCGCGCGCTCGACGTTGAGGATCTTGCCGCGCAGCGGCAGCACCGCCTGGTTCCTGCGGTTCCGGCCCTGCTTCGCGGAGCCGCCGGCCGAATCGCCCTCGACGATGAACAGTTCGCTCAGCGCCGGGTCCTTTTCCTGGCAGTCGGCGAGCTTGCCCGGCAGGCCGGCGATGTCGAGCGCGCCCTTGCGGCGGGTCAGGTCGCGCGCCTTGCGCGCCGCTTCGCGCGCGCGCGCGGCATCGACGATCTTGCCGGCGATCGCCTTCGCCTCGTTCGGGCGTTCCTGCAGGAATTCCTCGAGCTTCTGCCCGATCACCGACTCGACCGCGGGACGCACTTCGGAGCTGACCAGCTTCTCCTTCGTCTGCGACGAGAAGCTCGGGTCCGGCACCTTCACCGACAGGACGGCGATCATGCCTTCGCGCATGTCGTCGCCGCTGAGCGCGATCTTCGCCTGCTTGGCGATGCCGTTCTGCTCGATGTAGTGACTCAGCGTGCGCGTCAGCGCGGCGCGGAAGCCGATCAGGTGCGTGCCGCCATCCTTCTGCGGGATGTTGTTCGTGAAGCAGAACATCGTTTCCTGGTACGAATCGGTCCACTGCACCGCGATGTCGACGACGATGCCGTCCTTCTCGCCGGATGCAGAGATAACCGATTGATGCAGCGGGTTTTTCAGCGCCGCCAGGTGCTCCACGAAGCTGCGGATGCCACCCTCGTATTCGAAGATGTCGCGCTTGCCGTCGCCGCGCTCGTCGACCAGTTCGATCTTGACGCCCGAGTTCAGGAAGCTGAGCTCGCGCAGGCGCTTGGCGAGGATGTCGTAGTGGAACTCGGTGTCGGTGAAGATCTCCGGGTTCGGCAGGAAGCGCAGCTCGGTGCCGCGGCGATTCGACGGCCCGACCACCTTCAGCGGATAGACCGGCTCGCCCAGCGCGTATTCCTGCTGGTGGTGCGTGCCGTCGCGCCAGATGTCGAGCCACAGCCGCGACGACAGCGCGTTGACCACCGAGACGCCGACGCCGTGCAGGCCGCCGGAGACCTTGTAGCTGTTGTCGTCGAACTTACCGCCGGCGTGCAGCACGGTCATGATGACTTCCGCCGCCGAGACGCCCTCTTCCTTGTGGATGTCCACCGGAATGCCGCGGCCGTTGTCCGACACCGACACCGACCCGTCGCCGTGCAGCGTGACGATCAGATGATCGCAATGGCCGGCCAGCGCCTCGTCGATGCCGTTGTCGACGACCTCGAAAACCATGTGATGCAGGCCCGTGCCGTCGTGGACGTCGCCGATGTACATGCCCGGGCGCTTGCGGACGGCCTCGAGGCCGCGCAGCACGGTGATTCGGCTGGAATCGTACGGATTGCCGGCGGCGTCGGTCGGCAGGGTGGTGTCGGTCATGGTGCGTCGGTTCCCGTGGATCACGCGGCGGCGCACCGGCCCCTGGGTGGCCGGCAGCGCGCCTATATATAAGGTGTGCCGAGTATACCGCGCGCGGCCTGCGATGCGATCGCGCGGCGCGGTCGGAAAGGGCTTCGTCAGCGTTCGGACAGCGCGCCGCGTTCCACGTGGAACCACCGCTCCGGCTGCAGCTCGCCACCGAGCGCGGAGGGCGGTTCGGTGCCCGTCAGCAAGACCTGGGCGCCGGACGCCAGCACGGCCCGCAGCGCCTGCGCCTGGTGCGCGGCGTCGAGTTCGGAGGCCAGGTCGTCCAGGCAGACCAGCGGCCACTCTCCTTTGTCGGCGGCGAACGCACGCGCCTGGGCGAGGACGCAGGCCAGCGCGGTCAGCTTTTCCTGGCCCCGCGAAAGCGCCTCGCGACCCGGCAGGCCGACGTAGTCGACCCGCCAGTCGGCCCGATGCGGCCCCACCGACGTGTAGCCGGCGGCGAGGTCGCGTTCGCGGGCCAGCCACAGCGCATCGGCCAGCGACGTCTCCTCGTGGCGCCATCCCGGCAGGAAGCGGAGTGCCGCCGCCCCCGGTTCGGGCAGGAACTCGGCCGCGGTGGCCGCCAGCACCGGATCGAGCCGGTCCAGATACGCGCGCCGCTGGCCGGTGAGGGTCGCCCCGCTGTCCGCGAGTTCGCGGTCCCACGGTTCCAGCGCGCCCGGCGCGGGCGCCCGCTTGAGCAGCGCGTTGCGCTGCTTGAGGGCCCGCGCATAGCGCCGCCATACCGGCAGAAATTCCGGTTCCACGTGGAACAACGCCCAGTCGAGGAAGCGCCGGCGATGCTCCGCCCCGCCGGCGATCAGCTCGTGGCTGCCCGGTTCGAACGTCACCACGGCGAATTCGGCGCACAGCTCCGTCAGGCTGGGCGCCGGCGCGCCGTCGAGTCGGGCCTCCCACGCGCCGCCGGAATGACGCAGGCCCGCCTTGCGGGGGCGGCCCCGACCGTCGAGCCACTCGGCGAACAGCGACAGGTCCGGTTCGCCGGTGCGGATCAGCCCGTCCCGCACCCGGCCCCGGAACGACCGGCCGTAGCCGAGCAGGTGCACGGCCTCGACCAGGCTCGTCTTGCCCGCCCCATTGCCGCCCGTCACCAGGTTCAGGCCGGGGGCAGGGCGGAACGACACGTCGCGCAGGCAGCGCAGACGCTGGATGTCGAGCCGGGTCAGCCGCATCGCGCCCCCCGGAAACGACACCGCCCGGCCGGAGCCGGGCGGCGATCGCCAGCCGACGCGGGGCCGGTCACAGCCGCAGCGGCATCACCACGTGGCGGCTGCGCTCGTGGCTGGCCTCGCGCACCAGCGCCGAGGAATTGGCGTCGCGAAGGTTGATCACGACCATTTCCTCCCGCAGCGCGCTGAGCGCGTCGAGCAGGTAGGTGACATTGAAGCCGATGTCGAGCCCGTCGACCTTCGTCTCGGCCTCGACCTCTTCCTGCGCCTCTTCCTGCTCGGGGTTGTGGGCGACGATCTTCAGCTGCCCCGGGCTGATCTGCAGCTTCACGCCCCGGTACTTCTCGTTCGACAGGATCGCGGCGCGCTGCAGCGACGCGCGCAGCGCCTCGCGGTCGACGCGCACTTCCTTGTCGGCGCCGATCGGGATGACCGCGTCGTAATCCGGGAACCGGCCGTCGATGAGCTTGGAGGTGAACGTGACGTCCTCGCGGCGCATCCGCACGTGGTTGCGTCCGACCTCGAGCTCGACCTCGCGATCGCCGCCCTCGAGCAGCCGCTGCAGTTCCAGCACGCCCTTGCGCGGCACGATGATCTGCTTGCGGGTCTGCGCACCGGCCGGCAGCGGGGCCTCGCACAGCGCCAGCCGGTGGCCGTCGGTGGCGACGCAGCGCAGGGAATCCTCGCGCAGGTCCAGCAGCAGCCCGTTGAGGTAATACCGCACGTCCTGCTGCGCCATCGCGAACGCGGTGCGCTCGATCAGCTCCTTCAGCGCCGCCTCCGGCACCCGGATGCGCTCGACCAGGTCCAGGTCCTCGACGGCCGGGAAATCGTTGCCGGGCAGGGTGGCCAGCGTGAAGCGGCTGCGCCCGGCCTGCACCGTCACCTTGTCACCCGTCTGGGTGACCGTGACCTTGCTGCCGTCGGGCAGGGCGCGGACGATCTCGAACAGCTTGCGTGCCGGGATCGTGGTCTCGCCGGGCTGGGCGTCGTCGACGTCGGTGCGGGCGACCATTTCCACTTCGAGGTCGGTACCGGTCATCGACAGCCGGTTGCCGTCGACATTGACCAGCAGGTTCGCGAGGACCGGCAGCGTCTGTCGACGCTCGACCACGTTCACGACCTGCTGCAGCGGCTTGAGCAGAACTTCTCGCGTCAGGCTGAAACGCATGCGGATCCCCATGCTCCAAAGAGTGGATAAATCAAAAGCTGGTGGTGGTAGAGCCGGCGAAATCTCCGGACAACTCACACAACCCGTTGAATCGTATAGCTAATTCGCGCCCATCAAGCCTGTGTGCGGCCGCCCCGGGAGGCGGTGGATTCCTGTGGACAACTTCCGGCCTCCGCAACGATCCCCAACTTGTCCACAGGTGGTCCCGCCCCTGGTTCCACGCTCATTCGCTGAGCTTGCGCAGCAGCTTGTCCCAGTCCTCGCGCAGCTTGCCGTCGATCTCGCGCAGTTCGCGCACGACCTTGCAGGCGTGCATCACGGTGGTGTGGTCGCGCCCCGCGAAGGCATCGCCGATTTCCGGCAGGCTGTGCTCGGTCAGTTCCTTGCTCAGGGCCATCGCCATCTGCCGCGGGCGCGCCAGGGAGCGCGTCCGCCGCTTCGACAACA
>CAMPHE010000187.1 GCA_946885815.1 uncultured Arenimonas sp. | reverse complement strand
GTCGGTGGCGGCGGCGTGTACCTGCCCGGCACGCCGCTGGTCGAAGGCCAGTTCATCTGGAAGGCGAACGACACGATCGTGGCGCTGCTGGCCGAGCGCGGCGTGCTGCTGGCGTCGGGCAAGCTGCAGCACAGCTATCCGCACTGCTGGCGGCACAAGTCGCCGGTCGCGTTCCGGGCGACGCCGCAGTGGTTCATCTCGATGGAACAGGCCGGCCTGCGTCGCGACGCGCTCGCGGCGATCGAGGGCGTGGAGTTCACGCCGGCGTGGGGCGAGGCGCGCATCGCCGGCATGGTCGAAGGGCGCCCGGACTGGTGCATCAGCCGCCAGCGCACCTGGGGCGTGCCGATCGCGCTGTTCGTGCACCACGTCACCGGCGAGCCGCATCCGCGCAGCGTCGAGCTGATGCGCGCGGTCGCCGACCGCGTGCAGGCGCACGGCGCCGACGCGTGGTACGCGCTCGACCCCGTCGAACTGCTCGGCGACGAGGCGGCCGACTACTTCAAGGTCACCGACATCCTCGACGTCTGGTTCGACTCCGGCGTGACGCACGAAGGCGTGCTCGCCGCGCGCGGGCTCGGCAAGCCGGCCGACCTGTACCTCGAAGGCTCCGACCAGCATCGCGGCTGGTTCCAGAGCTCGCTGCTCACCGGCGTGGCGATGGACGGCGCGGCGCCGTATCGCGGCGTGCTGACGCACGGCTTCGCGGTCGACGCGCAGGGCCGCAAGATGTCCAAGTCCATCGGCAACGTGGTCGAGCCGCAGAAGGTGAACGACGCGCTCGGCGCCGACGTGCTGCGGCTGTGGGTCGCGTCGGCCGACTATTCGATGGAGATGTCGGTTTCCGACGAGATCCTGAAGCGCACCGCCGACGGCTACCGCCGCATCCGCAACACGGCGCGTTTCCTGCTCGGCAACCTGCACGGCTTCGACCCGGCGACGCACCTGCTGCCGAACGGCGAGCTGCTGCTGCTCGACCAGTGGGCGGTGCATCGCGCGCATGCGCTGCAGCAGCAGATCGCCGACGCCTACGCCCGCTACGACTTCGCCGAAGTCGTGTCGCTGGTGCAGAACTTCTGCACGGGTGACCTGGGCGCGGTGTACCTCGACGTCACGAAGGACCGGCTGTACACGATGCCGGCCGACAGCCGCGGCCGGCGTTCGGCGCAGAGCGCGATGTTCCGGATCGCCGAGGCGTTCGTGCGCTGGATCGCGCCGGTGCTGGCGTTCACCGCCGACGAGATCTGGAAGCACCTGCCGGGCGAGCGCGCCGGCAACGTGCTGTTCGCGACGTGGTACGACGGGCTGGCGCCGCTGCCGGCGGGCGCGACGCTGTCGGCCGACGACTTCGAGCGGCTGCTGCAGATGCGCGAGGCGGTGAGCAGGGTGCTCGAGCCGATGCGCGCCGACGGCGCCATCGGCGCATCGCTCGAGGCCGAAGTCGAGGTGCTGCTCGCGCCCGACGCGCTGGCGGCGTTCGCACCGGTCGCCGACGAGCTGCGGTTCTTCTTCATCACGTCGCGCTTCGACCTGAAGCCCGTGGACGCAGGCCGCACCGAGGCGCCGTGGATCCGCGCGGTCTCGACCACCCACGCGAAGTGCGTGCGCTGCTGGCATTACCGGCCCGAGGTCGGAAGCGATGCGGAAGACCCGGACCTGTGCGGCCGCTGCATCGAGAACGTGCGCGGCGCCGGCGAGACGCGGAGGTTCTTCTGATGGCGGGCGTATTCGCGACGTGGCGCGCGCAGCTGGCGAATCCGCCGCGGCCCGACGCGCTGGCGTGGCTGGCGCTGTCGGCGGTGCTGATCGCGTTCGACCAGTGGACGAAGTGGCTCGCGCTGACGCATCTGCAGTTCGCGACGCCGGTGCCGGTCATCGACGGGTTCTGGAACTGGACGCTGGTCTACAACTACGGCGCGGCATTCAGTTTCCTCGCCGATGCCGGCGGCTGGCAGAAGTGGATCTTCGCGGGCCTGGCGGTCGTGATCAGCGCGGGGATGACGCTGTGGCTGCGCCTGACGCCGCGCCGCGACTGGCGCACCGCGCTGCCGCTGGCGCTGGTGATTTCCGGCGCGCTCGGCAACCTGATCGACCGCGTGCGGCTGGGCAAGGTCGTCGACTTCATCGACTGGTACGTCGGGGCCCACCACTGGCCGGCGTTCAACGTCGCCGATGCCTGCATCGTCGGCGGTGCGATCGGGCTGGTGGTGTTCAGCTTCCGGGCGGCCCCGGCGGCGGCGAAGGGCGGATAATCGCCGCATGGACGTGCTGCTCGCCAACCCCCGCGGTTTCTGCGCCGGCGTCGACCGCGCGATCGAGATCGTCAAGCGCGCGATCGAGTCGCTCGGCGCGCCGATCTACGTGCGTCACGAAGTCGTGCACAACCGGTTCGTCGTCGACGACCTGCGCCAGCGCGGCGCCGTGTTCGTCGAGGAGCTCGACGAGGTGCCGGCCGGCGCGACGGTGATCTTCAGCGCGCACGGCGTTTCGCAGGCGGTGCGCGCCGAAGCCGACCGGCGCGGGCTGAAGGTGTTCGACGCCACGTGCCCGCTGGTGACGAAGGTGCATATCGAGGTCGCACGCCACTGCCGCGCCGGGCGCGACGTGGTGCTGATTGGCCATGCCGGCCACCCGGAAGTGGAGGGCACGATGGGTCAGTGGCGGCGCGAGCACGGCCACAATCACATCCACCTCGTCGAGGACGTCGCCGGCGTCGCCACATTGCAGCCGACGCAGCCGGACAACCTCGCGTACACCACGCAGACCACGCTGAGCGTCGACGACACCCGCGAGATCATCGCCGCGCTGCAGGCCCGCTTCCCGGCGATCCAGGGCCCGAAGCACGACGACATCTGCTACGCGACGCAGAACCGGCAGGACGCCGTGCGCACGCTGGCGGCCACCTGCGACGTCGTGCTGGTCGTCGGTTCGGTCAACAGTTCCAATTCCAATCGCCTGCGCGACGTCGCCGAAAAGATCGGCGCCCGGGCGTACCTGGTCGACGGCGCGGCCGATATCGACCCGTCCTGGGTGGCGGGCGCGACGCGGATCGGCGTCACCGCCGGCGCTTCCGCGCCCGAAGTGCTGGTCGAAGGCGTGATCGACCGCCTGCGCGCGCTCGGCGCGGCATCGGTGCGAGCGCTGGACGGCGAGCCCGAGAACGTGGTGTTCGCGCTGCCGAAGGAACTCCGGATCGCGCTGGTGCAGTGACGTCCCGGGCCCGCCGCGCGCCGGTCAGTGGCGCGCTTCCATGGCCCACTTGCGCTGGCGCAGCGTGTCGTGGTGCTCCTGCACCTTCGGCAGGTAGCTCAGCAGCGATTCCTTCACCGCCTTGGGCGCGTCGTCGCGCGCGATGACGTCGTGGAACGCCTCCATCAGGCGGTCCTCGCTCTTCTCGAGCTGCGCGACGTAGGCGTAGTCGCCATGGTCTTTCGCCATTTCGGCGCGCACCGTCGAATACATCCGGTGCAGGCTGCCCACCAGGGTGCCGGTCGGCGCGGGCTGCGCCGCTTCGGCGCGCACCTCGCGGGCCATGCTGCCGACGAGGCCCTGCTTGGATTCGGCGATGCCGGCGAACAGGTCGCGCAGGCCCGGGTTGGTCACCGCGTTGGCGGCATCGGCGTAGAAGGCCGCGCTGTCGCGCGTGGCCTGGATCAGTTCGTTGAGGGTTTCCACCTTTTCGTGGCGGAGTTCGGAATTGTTGGTCGTCATTGGATTGCTCCCTTGATGGCCGGTTGATCACTGGAGGGAAGATCTCTTGAAGCGGCGAATGTGCGTCTCCAGCCCGTCCACCGTAGGCGACCGCGCCTGAACCTCGCGTCAGGCTGTCAGGGAAGGGAGTGATAGACCGCCGGATTCAGGCGCGGCTCGCAGCCGTCGGCCTGGTTGCCGCGGTTCACATCGAGGCGGACCGGGACCCCTGCCGGCAGCGGCACCGGCGCGTCTTCCAGCCTGACGGCGAAGACGATGTCGCAGTCGAACACGACGTTCGACTCCAGCACCTGGAGGATCTCGAACCGCGAGCCGGGCCGGATCCAGCGGTGGAATGCCACTTCGGGGCCGGCGAAGCCGGGCGCCGTCACGAGGGTGACGTATTCTACCGGTGCGTTCGAATGGTCGCGGATGCCATAAGCCGCGAGGTTGCCGACGATTTCGTAGCGGGTGCCGATCAGCGGCGCGTAGCGGGGGTCGGCACTCCGGTCCGTGAGGACCACTTCGGAACACCCGGCCGGGACGATCGCGGCGAGGATCAGGAACGTGGCGACAGGACGGTTCATTCGGGACGGGCGCTTCGCGGACGTTCGTGCATTGTCTCCGTTTCACGGGTATCCGGAGGCACGCGGCGTGGATCGGCGCCCGGGCCTGCAAATTGACCGCCGCCCACGCCCGCCCGTAGAATGCGCGGCCCCACGCCGGAATAGCTCAGCTGGTAGAGCGGCGCATTCGTAATGCGTAGGTCGTAGGTTCGATTCCTATTTCCGG
>CAMPHE010000186.1 GCA_946885815.1 uncultured Arenimonas sp. | reverse complement strand
CGGCTACAACGCCGCCAACGGCGAGTACGGCGACATGATCGAGTTCGGCATCCTGGACCCGACCAAGGTCACCCGCACCGCGCTGCAGAACGCCGCGTCGATCGCCGGCCTGATGATCACCACGGAAGCGATGGTGGCCGAGGCGCCGAAGAAGGACGAGCCGGCCGCCGGTGGCGGCATGGGCGGCGGCATGGGCGGCATGGGCGGCATGGATTTCTGATCCGCGCCACCTCGCCTCTGTAGGAGCGGCTTCAGCCGCGATCCGCAAACGGGCAGGACGCCCAACGCAAGGGCCCCGCAGAAATGCGGGGCCTTTCGTTTTTTTCAGGGTCGCACGGCCGTGACCTCGATCTCGACCAGGAACCCCGGGTTCGCCAGCGCCGCCACCTGCATCGTCGAGCGCACCGGCAGCTTCGGCTGCGCCTCGGTGCCGAAATGCGTCCGGTAGCCGTCCATGAAGCCGGCGAAGTCCATCCGGCCGTCCTTGGCCGCGTCGCCGACGAGGAACACCTGCATCTTGACCACGTCGCCCATAGACAGGCCGAGCGCTTGGAGCTGCTTCTCGATCACGCCCAGCACGGCGAGCGTCTGCGCGCGGGTGTCGCCGTACGCGGCGACGGTGTTCGCCGGCGCGTCGGCGTCGGCTACCGGCGGCACCATCCCGCTCAGGTAGACGGTGGCTTTTCCGGCGGGCACTTCGACCGCCGCGGAGATCGGGAACGTGCTGCCGCCGGGCAGCGGCGTGCGTACGACGTCCGCGGCGGACGCCGCCAGCGGCGAGAACATCATCAGCGCCGGAAGCGCGAGTCGGTACATGGTCAGTCTCCTTCTTGCGGGGGATGCAGGGCCGCGACGTCGGCGGCGGTGATCGGATCGGCATAGGCGTTGCCGAAATGCGTGCGCACGTGGTTCACCACCGCGGCGACCTGGGCGTCGGTCAGTATCGCCGGCTCGAAGAAGGGCGCCGGCGAATGTTCCGGTGCGAACGCCGGCATGTTGCGGCGGCCGTGCAGCACGATCGCGGCCACGAACGGCGCCGAGGCGATGTTCGGATTGTCGGCGAACGAGGGATAGGTGCCGCCGCCGCGCGCGCCACGCCCGTCCGCCATGTGGCAGCCCTGGCACAGCTGGGCGTAGATGCGCGCGCCGTCGACCGTGCCGAGATTGCCTTCGTCCCGCAGCGGCGGCCGCGACCGGCGCGCGCCGCGGCGTTCGGCCCGTGTCGTCGGCGCGGCGTCCTCTTCGACGGCGGCCGGATCGGCGGGGCCGGCGGGATCGTCGGCGCGTGCCGACGGTGCAGGCGTCAGGCACAGCGTGAGAGCAAGCAGCAGCAGCCCGGAGGGGCGGGTCGCGGCATTCATGCGGTTTCTCCCGACAGGGCGCGCGCGTGCAGGCGGCCGATCGCGTCGAGCGCCGACGTCACCGCGCCCTCCTGCCACGCCGGCAGGTACGAGGCGTGTTCGCCGGCGAGAACGATGCGGCCGTCGATCGCGCACAGGTTCTCGAAGTGCCGCTCGCGCGCCGCTTCGGACCACAGGCCGAAACACCCCATCACGCCCGGATGCCGGTGCCACGCGACCGACACGCCGTGCTGGAACTCGGCGTCGTACTGCGGGTGGATCTGCCGGCCCTGCGCGACGGCTTCCCGCACGCGTTCGTCGGGCGACATCGACGTGAACAGCGCGGCGTCCTTGCCCCACAGGTAACCGCCGAGCAGCACGCCGGGGCCGCGCGCGTGGTAGCCGGTGGCCGGGTAGGCGATCTGGCCGATCGGCAGGTCGGTCCAGCTGATGCCGCCGTAGATGTGCTCGTCCTCTTCCCAGAAGCGGCGCCGGAACTGCAGCCCGAGCTTCACCGAGGCGGCGTACGGCACCGCCGCGATCGCATCGGTCATGGGCTGCCCGACATTCATCGGCAGCTGGCCGAGGATCGACAGCGGCAGCGTGCAGACGCACCACGCGGCTTCGGCGACGTGGCGCTCGCCCGGCGCCCCGGTGTCCTCCCAGGTCGCGCGCACGCGCTCGCCGTCCTGGTGGATCTCGAGCACCCGCGCGCCGTAGCGGATCACCCCGTCGAGGCGGCTGGCGAACGCGTCGGCGATGCGGTCCATGCCGCCCACCGGCTGCAGCAGCGTGCCCTGCATCTCGTACAGGTCGCCGAGCGGCAGGTTGCCGGCCAGACCGGACGCGAGCAGTTCCGAGAGGCTGCCGGGTGTCGAGGGTTCCGGTCGGCCCGACAGGCCGCCGCCGGGCGCGCGTGCATAGCCCCGCCGTTCGGAAGACCCGTGGCCGGCGGTGTACCTGCCGTCGCCGTCGAGCGCGCCCCACCACCCGAGCGTGCCGCGCAGCTTCGCGCGATCGTCGGCGCTCACCGCGTCGTCGAGGCTTCCGGCATTCACGGCCTTCGCCAGCAGCTCGGCGACATGGCCATGGAAATCCGCCTTCACCGTGCGCAGCCGCTGCGGCTTGCCGCCGAACGCGTGGCGCGAATGCAGGAACGCGTTGTAGTTCACCTGTACGAACGCCTCCAGCGGCACCCCGAATTCCCGGCAGTACCCGAGGATGCCGTGGTGATGGTGCGGCAGCCGCCACGGGCCCGGGTTGAGGTACAGCCCCGGGTCGAAGCGACAGGTCTGCGTCGCGCCGCCGAGCTCGGTGTACCGGTCGCCGCCGCGCAGCGTCATCACCCGGCCGCCGGCGCGCGCGCCGTATTCGAGCACCTGCACCGCGTAGCCGGCCTTGCGCAGTTCGTAGGCGGCGACCAGCCCGGCGATCCCCGCCCCGAGGACCAGCACCGTGGCGCCGGCCGGCGCCGGGCCGAGCCGGGGCGTGCCGGCGAACGGCGAGGCCTGCGCGAAGCCGAGGCAGGCCATCGCCTGGTACATGGCGGCGCTGCCGACGGTGGTGCCGACGATTCCCAGCAGCTGACGACGGGTCAGCGTGTCCGTCCCGACGGTCTTCATCCCTGCTCCCCGGGGAAAGCCGTCGGGGGCATCCCGGCGTCGCTCGCAGCGAGCAACGCGGAATCGGGCCCGGGGCGGCACCCGGTCCCGGAATCGCCCGGCGACGCACGCGGCTTCTGCCGCGGCGCGGGGAGATGAGACGATCCGGGCTGCGCGACGACGGGAGGCGCCATGCTGCTGCGACACCTCGAGGACGCCATCCAGCTGGTCGACAGGCTGATGAGGCAGGGCGAGTACGCCGACGCCATCACGGTGATGGCGCCGTTCGCCGACGATCCGCTGCCGGACCTGCAGAAAACGATCGTCGCGTACAACGTCGCGCAGCTGTACGCGGCGATGGGGCATCCGGTGGAAACGCTCGGCTGGTACGACTGGGGCCTGCCGCTGGAACGCGCGCTGCGCCGCACGCTGCTGGCCGAGGCGAAGGCCGGCTATCTCGTGGCGCTGGGCCGTCGTGACGAGGCCGCGGCGATCCTGCGCGAGCTGCTCGCCGGCGACCGGCTCGACGCCGACGGGCGCGCCCGTGTCGAGGCCGCCCTGCGGGAGGCGACGACGCCATGACCGGAGCGAATTCGTCGGCCGCGTTCAACGCGATGCTGCATCTCGTCGCGAAGCTGGAGGGCCGCGGCGATCACGCCGACGCGATCACCGTGATGCTGCCGTGGGCCGAACGCCCGCTCGCGCCGTTCGAGTACGCCGTGCTCGCCTACAACCTGGGGCAGGTGTTCCTGACTTCCGGCCAGCCCGACGCGGCGTTCGAATGGCTGGCGTGGGGCGTCGAGCACGAGCGCGCGGCCGGCAGGACGTTCCTGTCCGAACAGCGCGCCGTCCACCTGTTCGAGGCCGGCCGGCGCGACGACGCCGTCGCCGTCTGGCGCGAACTGCTGGCATGCGGGCTGCTGGAAGAAAAGAACCGGACCGCGATCGAGCACAACCTCCGCGTCGCGAGCGGACAGGCCTGAAAATGCCGCGGCGCGCAAGCGCCGGTCGCCACAGGCGCGCGTCCGCGGTCAGCGCACGGCCAGCAACCCGAACGCGAGGCAACGACGTCTGTCCCGCAGCACGCACGGCCCCGTTATCGATGGCCGTCGCGCAATCAAGGAGAGACGACGCATGCCGTTCCACCGTACCCGCCATCCGGCGGGCCATTCCTTCCCGCTGTTCGCCACGGCCGCGCTGGCCGCGGCGTACGTGCTCGCCGCACCGGCGCCGGCCCTCGCCGAAACCCACGCCACCTGCGCCGGCTTCATCGACGCGCTGCCGGCGACGATCACGCGCCAGGGCGTCTGGTGCCTGCGCAAGGACCTGTCGACGAACATCGCCAGCGGCGTGGCGATCGCGGTCGGCGTCAACAACGTCACGATCGACTGCAACGGCTACAAGATCGGCGGACTCGCCGCGGGCGCCGGTTCGTACGCCACCGGCGTGCACGCGCACGGCCGCGCGAACATCACGGTGCGCGGCTGCAACCTGCGCGGCTTCAGCCTCGGCATCACGCTCGACGGCACCGGGCACCTGGTGGAAGA
>CAMPHE010000185.1 GCA_946885815.1 uncultured Arenimonas sp. | reverse complement strand
GGTCGGGGATGATGTTGTAGCGGATGCCGCCCTTGATGGCGCCGAAGCTGACCACCACCGGCAGCTTCGAGATGTCCTGCCGGCGCGAGACGATCGTCTGCGCGGTGCCGACGATGTCGGCGGCGGCGACGATCGGGTCGACGCCGCCCCATGGCCGCGAGCCATGCGTCTGCCGGCCTTTCACGACGATGTTGAAGCGGTCCGACGCCGCCATCGCCGGCCCGGCGCGCCAGCCGAGCTGCCCGGCGTTCAGCGCGCTCCACATGTGCAGGCCGAAGATCACTTCCGGGTCGAAACCGTCGAACACGCCCTGCGCCAGCATCTCCTCGGCGCCGCCTTCCTCGCCGTCGGGCGGGCCCTCCTCGGCCGGCTGGAACACGAACAGCACCTCGCCCGGCAGTTCCTCGCGCCGCGCCGCGAGCGCCTGCGCGACGCCCATCAGGATCGCGACATGTGCGTCATGCCCGCAGGCGTGCATCACGCCGACGGTCTCGCCGCGGAACGTCGCGGTGGCCTTCGACGCGAACGGCAGGTCGCCGCGCTCGGTGACCGGCAGCGCGTCCATGTCGGCGCGCAGCGCGATGCGCGGCCCCGGGCGACCGCCGCGCAGCACCGCGGTGACGCCGGTGGTGGCGACGCCGGTGCGGATGTCGTCGAACCCGAGGGCGCGCAGGTGGTCGGCGACGAGCTTCGCGGTGCGCACCTCGCGATTGCCCAGCTCGGGATGCTGGTGGATGTCGCGCCGCCACGCGAGCACGTCGGCATCCACGGCGGCGGCCATCGTCTCGACCGGTGGCGGCGCCGCGCCGGCCGACAGCGGCAGCGCGAGGAACAGGGCGGTGGCGAGCAGCGTCTGGCGCATGGGGGTTTCCTCGTTCGAAGTCGGCAGGAAGCTGATGACGCGGATCACGCGGATGGACGCGGATGGAGCAGAGGCGACCTCGAATCGCTCATCCGCGTCCATCCGCGTGATCCGCGTGATCCGCGTCGAGATCCCGACCCGCCGGGGACGAAGTTCCGGCGGGAGGTGATACGGAGGACGGCGGCGCATCCGACATGCCGAGCGCGTCGGTGGCGACCTGCAGCATCGTGCGCACGCCGATGTCGAGCGCGGCTTCGTCGAGCAGGAACGCCGGCGAGTGGTTGGCGGGTGCGGTCGCGGGGTCGACGCCGGGCGCGGTGCTGCCGACGAACCAGTAGAACGTCGGCGCGGCGGTGGCGTAGTGGGCGAAGTCCTCGGCAACCGTCACCAGCGGCATCTCGCGCACCGCCTCGGCGCCGACGGCCGCGCGCAGCGAGGCGAGCGCGCGCGTGGCGAGGGCGGGATCGTTCGCGGTCACCGGCGCGTTCGCCGCGACCGCGAGTTCCGCGGTGGCGCCGCTGGCGGCGGCGAAGTGTTCGGCGGTGCGGCGCATCCGCGCGATCACGTCCTCGCGCACCGCCGCGTCGAACGTGCGCAGCGTGCCGGTCAGTGTCGCGCTGTCGGGGATGATGTTGAAGCGCACGCCGCCGTCGATGCGGCCGGTCGTCAGCACCACCGGCGAGCGCGTCACGTCGACCTGGCGCGCGATGATCGACTGGAAGCCCAGCTGCACCTGCGCGGCGACGGTCAGGGGATCGATGCCGTCCCACGGCTTCGAGCCGTGCGTCTGCACACCGCGCAGCGACAGGGTCCATTCGTCGGCGGCGGCCATCATCGGCCCGGGTCGCGCGGCGACGGTGCCGACCGGCAGCGCCGACCACACATGCAGGCCGTACACCGCCTCGGGCGTGAACTCGCGGAACACGCCCTTCTTCAGCATCGCCGCGGCGCCGAACGGGGCGCCGGCGACCGGCGGCCCTTCCTCCGCCGGCTGGAACACCACCATCACTTCACCGGCGAGCTGCTGGCGCACCGACGCGAGCGCCTGCGCGACGCCCATCAGGATCGCGACGTGCGCATCGTGCCCGCAGGCGTGCATCACGCCGACGGGCTGGCCGCGATACGTCGACGTGACGCGCGACGCGAACGGCAGCCCAGTGTCTTCGGTGACCGGCAGCGCGTCCATGTCGGCGCGCAGCGCGATGCGCGGGCCGGGATGCGCGCCGCGCAGGATGCCGCTGACGCCGGTCGGCGCGATGCCGGTGCGCACGTCCTCGAAGCCGAGCGCACGCAGGTGTTTCGCCACCAGCGCGGCGGTACGCGTCTCGTGCTCCCCGAGTTCCGGATGGGCGTGGAGGTCGCGGCGCCACGCGACGACGTCGTCGTGCACGCCGGCGGTCAGGTCGTCGAGGGCCTGCGGCGTCAGCGCCTGCGCCGGCAGCGAGGCGGCGACGAAGAGCGCGAGGAGGATCCGGCGCATGGCGTTTCCATGACGATGCGGGAATGACGAAGGTGCCAGAGAATGCGCCCGCGTCAAAACGGGGCCGGGCGACGTGGCGCGAACCACAGCGCCGCCGCCAGCAGCGCCGCGAACACGCTCCACAGCAGGTAGCGGAAGTCCGAACTCGGCGACAGCACCGCCAGCGGCGCGGCGAGGCACAGTCCGGACGCCGCGACGGCGCCCGCGAGCTCGCGCCACGCCGGCCCGCCGCGCCAGCCGAGCGCGGCGATGACGAGCGCCAGCGACGCGACGAGATACGGCCACGCGGCGAACACCGGCGTGTCGACCAGCCGCGACAGCGCCGGTTGCACGACGCGGTGCAGCGCGCCGTCGTTGGGTGCGAGCGGCGGGTTGTCGGCGAACGCGACGATGCCCGGTGAAATCACCAGCCCGTCCGGGTGTTCGCCCTGCCGCAGCCCGAACAGGTACGCCGACAGCCGGGCGCGATGCGTCCAGTACGCGCGCGGGTGTTCGAACGGCAGCGCGAGCCACGCGTCACGCAGTTCGTCGAACTGGGCCGGCGTGTAGTCGAAATAGAAGTTCAGCTTCAGCTGGCCGTGCTCGAAGCTGGGCACGTTCACGTACGGCACGAAGTCGCGGCGCAGGTCGGCGACGGTCAGCGCCGGGTCCACCCACACCGGCGGGAACAGCAGGCGCTCTTCCTCGATCGAGACCGCGGCGAGGTCCCACAGCGCGATCGCCGGCCAGACCGGCACGTCCTTGCCGGGGGCGCGGTTCACGCCGAGCGACACGAGGATGGTGACGATCAGCAGCGCGACGGTCGCGAGCGCGACCCGCCACGCGCGCGCGCCGCGGCGCGGGGCGGGCGCCACTTCCCGCCACGCGATCCAGCCCAGCAGCGGCAGCGCGGCCGACAGGGCGTTGAGGCGGAACGCGCAGCCGAGCGCGAGCGCCACCAGCGCGGCGACGCGCCACCGGCGCCGCGGCGCGGCGGCGTCGTGCGCGAGACAGGCGACCGCGAGCGCGAACAGCGCCGCCATTCCCACGTCCTTCCACAGATGCGGCAGCAGCGCCAACAGCGGCGGCCACGCGCCGATCAGCGCGACCGTGCCCGCCCGGCGCCACGCCCCGCCGCCGAGCGCGTTCGCGAACAGCGCGATCGCGGCCCACCACACGGCCGCCTGCACCGCCAGCATGCCGCCGGGATCGGGCAGCACCGTCCGCACCGCGCGCCACAGATGCACCATCACCGGCGGATGCGCCGGATCGAGCGGCGCACCGCGCGCCTGCCACCACTGGTACGCCGAATCCCAGCTGAGGTAGCCCGGCCAGAACGCGGCGAGCGTCAGCAGGAAGCCGGCGAGGGCGATAATCTGCTCAGAGCAGATTTCCCCCGCGGCACCGCGGTGGCCGGAAACGCTTCGCGGGAAATCTGCTCTGAGCAAATTATCGGTGCTCCCGCGCGAGGTACTCGCTGCTGCGCATCTCGATCAGGCGCGACACCGTGCGTTCGAAGTCCTGCGCGAGCTTCCGGCCGGTGTAGAGCCACGCCGGTTCGGCCGCGGCGCTGAGCACCAGGTTGGTGCCATGGTCGTACAGCTCGTCGACGAGGTGGACGAAGCGGCGCGCGGCGTTGTCGCGCGGCGTGTCGAGCACCGGCACGTCCGACAGCAGCACCGTGTGGAAATCGCGCGCGATCTCGATGTAATCCGCGGCCGCGCGCGGCCCGTCGCACAGCGCGGCGAAATCGAACCACGCGACGCCGCCGGTCATCGCCCGCACCGGCACCGGCCGCCCGTTCACCTCCAGCGGCCCGGCCTGCACCGGCGCGTCGGCGGCGAGCCGGTCGAAATGCGCCTGCATCGCCGCGTCCGCGGCCGGGCCGAGCGGCGTCACGTAGGTCTGCGCGCTCGTCAGCTGGCGCAGCCGGTAGTCGGTGTCGCTGTCGAGGTGCCGCACCGCGCAATGCGCCTGCAGCAGCGCGATCGCCGGCAGGAAGCGCGCCCGCTGCAGGCCGTCGCGGTACAGGTCCGGCGGCGCGGTGTTCGACGTCGTCACCAGCGCCACGCCGCGCGCGAACAGCCGCTCCAGCAGCCGCGACAGGATCATCGCGTCGGCGATGTCGGCGACGATGAACTCGTCCAGCGCCAGCAGCCGCAGCTCGTCGGC
>CAMPHE010000184.1 GCA_946885815.1 uncultured Arenimonas sp. | reverse complement strand
TGGTTGATGTTGGCCGGGATGATCGCGCGGCCACGGGCGACCTCGCTGCGCACGAACTCCGGCGTGATCCGCTTCGGCAGGTTCGCGCCGAACGACTCGCCCGGATGCTGCTGCAGCAGGTGCGCCTCGCGGATCGCCTCCAGCCGCTGGTTCTCGCGGATCGCGATGTACTCCATTTCCGGCGTCACCAGGCCACGCCGTGCGTAATGCATCTGCGTGACGTTCGCGCCGGCCTTCGCGCGCAGCGGCGGATGCAGCGCCGGGAAGCGCACGGCGTCGAGCTTCGCGTCGCCGGCGCGGGCGCGCCCGAAGTCGCTGCTCAGGTTGCGCAGGCGCTCGACGTCGCCGCGCTCGCGGATCCATTCCGCGCGCAGCGGCGGCAGGCCGGCACCGAGGTCGATGCGCGCGTCCGGATCGGTGTACGGACCGGACGTGTCGTAGACGGTGAACGGTGCGTTCGCTTCCTGGATGCCGTACATCCGCGGCGTCGCCGCCAGCGCGATCTCGCGCATCGGCACGCGCAGGTCCGGGCGCGAGCCTTCGACGTGCACCTTGCGCGAGCCGGGGATCGGCCGCGTCACGGATTCGGAGAGGTCCTGCGCCTGGCGCAGCAGTTCGGTGGGGAGCGCGTTCATCGTCTTCGTCCTCGTGGGCAGGGAACGAAGCGGCGGCGCGAAAGCGGGAAAGCCGGGGTCGGGTTGCTCAACGCACCGCCCGGCTCAATGGAACCTGGAGGGTCGAACGTCGACTGACCTCACCCCGGCATTCCGGCTAACGCGAAGCTTCCCTACGCCGGTATCAGCCGGATCAGGTTCGAAGGGTCTGTCTCAGCCCGGGTTTCCCCGGGCACCCCCGCTTCGGGGCGCATTGTTCCACGCGCCGTCGCGCCGGGCCACCACGCCCCTCGACGGAGTGCGTGTGCGCGCCGCCGCGCCGGTCAGGCCGCCGCCAGCAGCAGGCGGGCCGCCCACCAGAACCCGATCACCACCTGCGCGAGGAACGCGACGAAGCGCAACCGCACCGCCTGGTTGCTGGTCGAGGCCAGATGGATCGTCGACTGCGCGATCCGCGCGGCCAGGAACGCGTACGCGAGCGGGTCCGTGATCGCGGTGAGGCCCGCGACCGCCGCCACCAGCATCAGCCCGCCGAACACGGGCAATCCCTCGACGCAGTTCATGTGCGCCCGGGCCAGCCGCTGCATGAACGGGGAGAGCCCGGCGTTGTCCGGCCTGAAGCCGTTCGGCGGCACCCGCCGCTGCAACACCAGCCGCGTGCGCGCCAGTCCCATCGCCGTCAGCAGCAGCAGGGTCCAGAGGGCGAAGCCGGTCAAGGCGATCAGGGTGGGCGACATTGGCGGACTCCGGCGGCGCTGGCGCGATCGTACCCGACCCTCACCGCGCCGGGATGCGCCGGCCGGCACACTGGCCGCGCCTTTCGCCGGAGCCGTGCCATGCGCAGTGATTTCGAGCCCTTCGACTGGTTCCGCATCGTCGTCGGCGAGGCGCCGCTCGCCTATTACGGCGAGCTGGCGGTGAAGATCCTGATCGTGTTCGGCGTGCTGGTGGTGGTGATGCGCATCCTGGGCAAGACCGGGCGCGACCACCTCAGTCCGCTGCAGCAGATGATGCTGATCGCCCTCGGATCGTCGGCCGGCGACGTGATGCTCTACCACGACGTGCCGTTGGGACACGCGGTGCTGATCCTGCTGGGCGTGAGCGGCATCGCGGTGGCGCTGGAATACGCCACCACCAAGGCGCGGCCGGTCCGCGACGCGATCGACTCGCAGCCCGTGGTGCTGGCGATGGACGGCGAGGTGTGGCGCGACCGGCTGCATGCGCAGCGCATCAACGAGCGCGAGCTGCACGCGGCGATACGCCAGAACGGCGGCCGGGCGCTGTCGCAGGTGCAGCTGGCGGTGCTGGAGGTGACCGGCAAGATCAGCGTGTTCCTCGACGAGGGCGCGACACCCGCCGAGGAGGACCTGCTCGACTACCTGCGCGAGCAGGCCCGGGCCGATCGCGCCGGGCGCGGCGGCCAGCCTGCGCTGCCGCCGTCCGAGAGCTGAAGTTCCGGCGCGGCAGGCTACCCCTTCGCGGTCGAATCGAACGGCACCGGCCCCGCCGACGCCGACGCCGGCACCGCTGCGGCGACAGGGACGCGGAACCACGCCGCATACAGCGCCGGCAGGAACAGCAGCGTCAGCGCGGTCGCGACCACCAGCCCGCCCATGATCGCCACCGCCATCGGCCCGAAGAACTCCGAGCGCGACAGCGGGATCATCGCCAGCACCGCCGCGGCGGCCGTCAGCACGATGGGCCGGAAGCGGCGCACGGTGGCGTCGACGATCGCGACGGACGGCGCATGGCCCGCGGCGATGTCCTGCTCGATCTGGTCCACGAGGATGACCGCGTTGCGCATGATCATGCCGCTGAGCGCGATCGTGCCGAGCATCGCGACGAACCCGAACGGCACGCGGAACACCAGCAGGAACAGCACGACGCCGATCAGTCCCAGCGGCGCGGTCAGCAGCACGATCACCGTGCGCGGGAAACTGCGCAGCTGCAGCATCAGCAGCGTCGTGACCACCAGCAGGAACAGCGGGACGCCGGCCGCGACCGAGCGCGACCCGCGCCCGGAATCCTCGACGGTGCCGCCGGTCTGCAGCAGATAGCCGTCGGGCAGCTGCGCGCGCACGTCGTCGAGCGTCGGCAGGATCTGCGCGGTCACGCTCGGCGGCGTCTGCTCGCCGTAGATGTCCGCGCGCACCGTCACCGTCGGCAGCCGGTTGCGGTGCCAGATGATGCCTTCCTCGAAGCCGTACTCCAGCGTCGCGACCTGCTCCAGCGGCACGCTGCCGCCGTGGCTGGTCGGCACCGCGAGGCTGCCGAGGAGCGACAGCCGCCGGCGCTCGTCCTCCGGTCCGCGCAGCAGGATCTCGATCAGCTCGTTGCCCTCGCGCAGCGTGCTCACCGGCGTACCCGACAGCGAGCCGCGCAGGAATTCCGCCAGATGCGCCGACGACACGCCGAGCACGCGCGCGCGTTCCTGGTCGATCGCCAGCCGCACGACCTTGCTCGGCTCGTCCCAGTCGAGATTGACGTTGGTGACGTGCGGATTGGCGCGCACCCGCTCGGCGACGAGCTTCGCCAGCCGCCGCACTTCGTCCACATGCTCGCCCGACACGCGGAACTGGATCGGGAACCCGACCGGCGGCCCGTTCTCGAGCCGCGATACGCGCGCCTGCACGTCGGTGAACTCCTCGTCGAACAGCCCGATCAGCCATGTGCGGAGCGCCTCGCGCCCTTCGATGTCGCGCGCGAGCAGCACGAACTGCGCGAAACCGGCCTGCGGGAGTTTCTGGTCGAGCGGCAGGTAGAAGCGCGGCGAACCGGTGCCGACGTAGGCGACGTAGCTTTCGACGTCGTCGCGCTGCGCGAGTTCGGCCTCGAGCCGCTTCGCCACGGCCTCGGTGGCCTGCAGCGACGCGCCTTCGGCGAGCTCCAGGTCGACCATCAGCTCCAGCCGCGTCGACGACGGGAAGAACTGCTGCGGCACGAAACGGAACAGCAGCAGCGAAACGACGAACACCGCCACCGTCGCCGAGATCACCGTGCCGCGCCGGCGCACGCACCACGCGACGACGCCGCGGAACGTGCGGTAGAACCGCGTGTCGTACGGGTCGTGCGCGGCCTCGCCGTGCGCGTCCGGCGCCGGCGCCGGCAGCAGCTTGTAGCCGAGATACGGGATGAACACGACCGCGACGATCCACGACAGCAGCAGCGCGATGGTCACGACCTCGAAGATCGAGCGCGTGTATTCGCCGGTGCTGGACGCCGCGGTCGCGATCGGCAGGAACCCGGCGGCGGTCACCAGCGTGCCGGTCAGCATCGGGAACGCGGTGCTGCGGTACGCGAACGCGGCCGCCCGGATCCGGTCGAAGCCCTGCTCCATCTTCACCGCCATCATCTCGACGGCGATGATCGCGTCGTCGACGAGCAGCCCCAGCGCCAGCACCAGCGCGCCGAGCGAGATCTTGTGCAGGCCGATGCCGAAGTAGTGCATCACCGCGAAGGTCATCGCCAGCACCAGCGGGATGCTGACCGCGACCACCAGGCCGGTGCGCAGGCCCAGCGAGAAGAAGCTCACCAGCAGCACGATCGCGATCGCCTCGGCGAGCACGCGCATGAACTCGCCGACCGATTCGCGCACCGCCTCTGGCTGGTCGCTGACCTTGCGCAGTTCCATGCCCGCGGGGATCGCCTGCTGCAGGCGCGCGAACGCGGCATCGAGGGCCGCGCCCAGCTGGAGGATGTCGCCGCCGGCCTTCATCGATACCGCGATGCCGATCGCGTCGTCGCCCATGAATCGCATCTTCGGCGCCGACGGATCGCTGAAACCGCGCTCAACCGTCGCGATGTCGCCCAGGCGCACGGTGTGGCCAGCGGCGCGGATCGGGAATTCGCGGATCTCCTCGACCGACGCGAACGCACCACTCACC
>CAMPHE010000183.1 GCA_946885815.1 uncultured Arenimonas sp. | reverse complement strand
TAGATGCTGCGCTGGCCGCGCAGCACGTTGAGCGTCGTCATCGTCGCGCCGATGTCGACCAGCGCCACGATCGCGTCCTTGGGCACCGACAGCTGGTCGGCCACCAGACGGAAGGCGTTCTCCATCGCGAACGCCTCGACGTCGATCACCTTGGCCGCGAGGTTGCCGAGCTCCAGCGCCGACTGGCGCAGCTCCACGTTCTCCGTCCGCGACGCCGCCAGCAGGACCTGCAGCATCTCCGGATTGTTCGGCATCGGGCCGAGGACCTCGAAGTCGATGCTGACTTCGTCGATCGGGAACGGGATGTAGTTGGAGGCCTCCAGCTGGACCTGGTCCTCCAGCGAATCCTCGTCGAGGTCACCCTGGATCGGGATGATCTTGGTGATCACCGAGGAGCCGGACACCGCCGCGGCCGCATGCCGGGCCTTGGTGCCGGACCGGGCGACCGCCCGCTTGATCGCCTCGCCGACGGCCTCGACCTCGACGATGTTCTTCTCGACGACCGCGTTGGGTGGCAGCGGCTCGACCGCGTAGTGCTCGACGCGATAGCGACCGCCGGATTCGGTGAGTTGCAGCAGCTTGACGGCAGTGGAGCTGATGTCCAGGCCGACCAGCGGTGTCTTGGCATTTCCGAAAAGACCCACGGTTTCTCCCCTTCCGACGGGCGCTTACGTACGAATGGTGCGCCGTTACATTAAATAACGAAAATTTCCCAAATGGCAATGCCCCCCTGCCTTGGCCGCCGCGGGGTCCCACGCCCGTACCCCGGCCGCCGCTACCGACTAGACGGATTCGATCCCCGGTTCCGGCCGTCCCCACGGCCACACCCGCACGTCATTCCCCCCGTTCTATACTCCCTGCCCCACATCGATGTAAACCTCGGGAGAGGCCCTGGATGGCCCGTTTTTCTCGCCTGCTGCGCCGGGCACTGATCGCTCTGGCCGGGCTGGCCGTGCTGGGCCTCGTGGCCCTCGGAATCCTCTACTGGCTGATCGCGCCTCGGCTCCCCGACGTGCAGGAGCTCCGCCATGTCCAGTTGCAGGAACCGCTGAAGATCTACACGCGGGACGGCAAGCTGATGGCACTGATCGGCGAATATCGCCGGTTTCCGGTGGAGATCGAGGACGTTCCGGACAAGGTCAAGCAGGCCTTCATCGCGATCGAGGACGCCCGCTTCTACGAGCATCCGGGAATCGACTGGCGGGGTATCAGCCGGGCGATCTGGCTGCTCGCCACCACCGACGACAAGCGGGTGCCGGGCGGCAGCACCATCACCCAGCAGGTCGCACGGCAGTTCTTCCTGAGTGCCGAGTACTCGTACTCGCGCAAGCTCACGGAAATCTTCCTCGCGCTGAAGATGGAGCGCGAGCTGACGAAGGACGAGATCTTCGAGCTCTACCTCAACAAGAGTTTCTTCGGAAACCGGGCGTACGGCGTCGCCGCGGCCGCGGAGTTCTACTACGGCAAGTCGCTGGACGAGCTGACGCTCGCCGAGGCCGCCACGCTCGCCTCGATTCCGAAATTCCCGTCCAGCGGCAACCCGATCATCAATCCCTCGCGGGCGCTGGAGCGCCGCGACTACGTGCTGCTGCGGATGCGCGAGGAAGGCTTCATCACGCCCGAGGTGGAGCGCGCGGCGCAGGCCGAGCCCATCGCCGCGTCGCCGCATGCCCCGGAGATCGAAGCCGAGGCACCCTATGTCG
Source organism: uncultured Arenimonas sp. (assembly GCA_946885815.1). Next base: position 2,817 of record CAMPHE010000183.1, on the reverse strand, counting down.
CGGAAATGGTGCGGGCGGAGATGGAACAGCGCTATGGCGCCGAAGCCACCACCAGCGGGTTGAGCGTCTTCACCACGATCGACAGCGCCCACCAGGCCGCCGCGGCGCAGGCGGTACAGGATGGCCTGCTCGAATACGACCGCCGGCACGGCTGGCGCGGCCCCGAGGCCCAGCTGGACGTCGCCGACGACGAAGACGACGCGGCGCTGCGCCGGCGCCTGAAGGCGTATCCGACCCGGGGCGGACTGCCGGCCGGCATCGTCTCGGGCATCGAGGACGGCAGTGCCCGTCTGGTCGTCGCGCGCGGCGAGCCGGTGCTGCTCGATGCCAAGGCGACGCGCTGGACCGGCAAGGGCCCCGCGCAGCTGCTGAAGCGGGGCGACGTGGTGCGCTACGCGTACCTGCCGCTGCCCGTGCCCAAGAAGGACGCCGAGCCGCCGGCCGAGCCGCCGGCGCGCCAGGTCGTCGTGGCGCAGATCCCGATCGCCCAGTCCACGCTGGTGTCGCTGCAACCCGAGGACGGTGCGATCCGGGCGCTGGTCGGCGGCTTCAGCTTCGGACTCAACAAGTTCAACCGCGCCACGCAGGCCCAGCGCCTGCCCGGCTCCAGCTTCAAGCCGTTCGTCTATTCGGCGTCGTTCGAGCGCGGGTTCTCGCCGGCCAGCATCGTGCTCGATGCGCCGGTGGTGTTCCGCGACCGCGCCGGCAACGTCTGGCGGCCGCAGAACGACGCCGGCAACTTCGCCGGCCCGATGCGGCTGCGCGAAGCGATGGTGCAGTCGCGCAACCTCGTATCGGTGCGGCTGCTCGACGCCATCGGCGTCGATTTCGCGAGCCGCTACATCACGCAGTTCGGCTTCAGCAAGGAAAGCCTGCCGCCGAACCTGTCCATGTCGCTGGGCACCTCGTCGCTGACGCCGATCTCGATCGCCCGCGGCTATTCGGCATTCGCGAACGGCGGCTACCTGATCGACCCGTACTTCGTCGATCGCGTGCTCGATCGCGACGGCGTGGTGCTGTCCAAGACCAACCCCCCGCGCGCCTGCCGCGGATGCACCGGCCGGCTCACGCAGCAGCGCGCCTCGTCGGTGGTCGACGGGTTCGATTTCGGTTCCGCGCCGGCGCCCGCGCCCGCGCCGGATCCGGATGCCGCGCCGGAAGACGGCGCCACCGCGGCGGTGCCGCCGCCGGCGCCGGAAGCCGAGGGTCCGCTCAATCTCGCACCGCGCGCGATCGACGAAGGCAATGCCTTCATGATCAATTCGATCCTGCGCGACGTGGTCAAGCGCGGCACGGGCCGCGCCGCGCTGGTGCTGGAGCGCGACGACATCGGCGGCAAGACCGGCTCGACCAACGATCACCGCGATGCGTGGTTCTCGGGGTTCGGCGGCGACCTGGTCACGACGGTCTGGGTCGGCAAGGACGACTTCAAGAGCCTGGGCCGTGGCGAATATGGTGGCCGCGCGGCACTGCCGATCTGGATCAGCTACATGCGCGCCGCCCTCGCCGACATCCCCGTGCTGGAGCCGGAGCCGCCGCCGAGCCTGGTGGTCGCCGCGATCAGCCCGTCCACCGGACGTATCGTCCCCGAAGGAACGCCGGGCTCGATCACCGAGTATTTCAAGCAGTCCGAGTACGACCGCATCACCAGCACGGGCGGGTACGAGTCCGATCCGGTGCTGAGCAACGAAGAGGCGTTCGACATCTTCTGACGCGGGAGGCACCCGGATGGCGCGTCGCGACGGCGGCCCGAGGCATCAGCATCTTCGCCGGCGCGTGGCCCAGGAAGCGGCGCGCCTGCTCGCCGAAAGCGGCGGTGATGATTTCGCGTGGGCAAGGCGCAAGGCCGCCACGCGCCTCGGGGTGCGCGACGAATCGCTCCTGCCCGACGGTGCCGAGATCCTCGAGGCGCTGCGCGATCATCGCGCGCTGTTCGGGGGTGGCGCGCCGGTCGACGCGAGCCGCCGCCTCGATGCGGCGCTGGAGGCGATGGAATTCTTCGTCGAGCTGGAGCCGCGACTGGTCGACGTGACGCTGGCCGGCGATGCCGGCGCCGACGTTCCCGTCCGCATCCACCTGCACTCCGACGATCCCGACGCGGTCGCCCGCCGCCTGCTGGAACGCGGCATTCCCGCGCGGCAGTCGTCGCGTCCGGTGCGCCTCGAGCGCGATCGCCGCACCGACGCGCCGTCGTGGACGTTCGAAGCTGGGGGCACCGCCTTCGAACTCCTGCAGCTGCCGCTTTCGGCCCTGCGCCAGGCCCCGCGCGATCCGCTCGGCGACGCCCGGCTGGAGCGCTCTTCGCTCGCCGCGCTGCGGCGGAAAGCCGCCGGCGGCGACGGCGCCTGACACGCGGTCCCGTCTCCCCGAACGAAGACGCCCCGCGCGGGGCGGGGCATCGGACGCGACGGATGGCGGCGACTCAGCGCCGATCGACGGGCACGTAATCGCGCTGCGCGGCGCCGGTGTAGATCTGGCGCGGGCGGCCGATCTTCGCTTCCGGGTCGGTCTGCTGCTCGAGCCAGTGCGACACCCAGCCGGCGGTGCGCGCGATCGCGAACATCACCGTGAACATCTCGGTCGGGATGCCGAGCGCCTTGTAGATGATGCCGCTGTAGAAATCGACGTTCGGGTAGAGCTTGCGCTGCACGAAGTACTCGTCCTTCAGCGCCGCTTCCTCGAGCCGCATCGCCACCTCGAGCATCGGGTCGTTGACGCCGAGCTCCGCCAGCACCTCGTGGCACATCTCGCGGATGATCGTCGCGCGCGGATCGAAGTTCTTGTAGACGCGGTGGCCGAAGCCCATCAGGCGGAAGC
>CAMPHE010000182.1 GCA_946885815.1 uncultured Arenimonas sp. | reverse complement strand
GAGACCATCAGGCTGGCGTCCTTGTCGGCCACCAGCAGCAGCGCCTCGAGACGCCGCAGATAGCGGTCGGTACGCCAGTCCTTGGCCATCTCGACCGCGGCGCGCACCAGGTTGCCGGAATGCTTCTCGAGCTTGCCCTCGAAGCGCTCGAACAGGGTGAAGGCATCGGCGGTGCCGCCGGCGAAGCCGGCCATGACCTTGTCGTTGTAGAGCCGGCGCACCTTGCGGGCGTTGCCCTTCATGACGGTGTTGCCGAGCGTGACCTGGCCGTCGCCGGCGACGACGACGCGGGAACCGCGGCGCACCGAGAGGATGGTGGTGGCGTGGAAGACGGTGGGGTCCATGGCGGGGTTTCGTCGGGGGAGACCGGGGATATGGGGGGACCGCGATCCGGGTTCAATCTTTCAAAGAAAAGTATGGATGTTGGATGTTGGAGTCCGGACGAGGTAGTCGTCGCGCCGGGCCCACTCCCTTGTCCCGACTCCAACATCCAACATCCATACTTTTCTTTTCAGAGGAGTTCATCCAACCGCTCCACCGGCCGCCCGATCACCGCCCGGTCGTCCGCCTCCAGCACCGGCCGCTCGATCAGCCGCGGATTCGCCGCCAGCACCCGCGCCCACTCGGCGACAGGGCGTTCGTCGGTCGGGGACAGCCCCAGCCCCGCCGCTTCGGCGTCCTTGAACCGCACCAGCGCGCGCGGATCGCCGCCGAGCTTGCGCAGCAGGGCCTCGATCCGGGCGGCCGACGGTGGGTCACGCAGGTAATCGATGATCGCCGCCGTCACACCGCGGTCGGCCAGTCGCGCCAGCGCCTCGCGAGACTTGCTGCAGCGGGGGTTGTGCCAGAGTTCCAGGCGGGGACAGTGCACCATTAATTTTCCGTGTTTCACCAAAGACTAATCATGCACTGTCCCCGCCTATAATCCCGGCATGGACGAGCAGACCACCCATTTCGGCTTCCGCGACGTACCGGTCGGGGACAAGAAGAAGCTCGTCGGCGAGGTGTTCAGTTCGGTCGCGCGCCAGTACGACCTGATGAACGACCTGATGTCGCTCGGCATCCACCGCGTGTGGAAGCGCTACTTCGTCGGCACGTCGGGCGTGAAGCGCGGGGACCGCGTGCTCGACCTCGCCGGCGGCACCGGCGACATCGCCGCGCTGCTGCACGAGCGCGTCGGCGAAACCGGCAGCATCGTGCTCGGCGACATCAACGCGCAGATGCTCGGCGTCGGCCGCGACCGGCTCACCGACCGCGGCCTCGTGCGCGGCCTCGAGTACGTGCAGCTCAACGCCGAAGCGCTCCCGTTCCCGGACCGCAGCCTCGAGCTGGTCACGATCGCCTTCGGCCTGCGCAACGTCACCGACAAGCAGAAGGCCCTCGGCGAGATGCATCGCGTGCTGAAGGTCGGCGGCCGCGCGCTGGTGCTGGAGTTCTCGCAGGTGAAGCCGGAATGGTTCCGGCCCGTCTACGATTTCCACTCGTTCCAGGTGCTGCCGCGGCTCGGCCGGCTGTTCGCCGGTGACGCCGACAGCTACCGCTACCTCGCCGAATCCATCCGCAAGCACCCGCCGCAGGAAGAACTGCAGGCGATGATGCAGGCCGCCGGTTTCGACCGCTGCGATCACCGCAACCTCAGTGCCGGCATCTGCGCGATCCATTCCGGATATCGCACCTGAATCGGCGCCCAGACCGGCCGTCGCGGCGGTTGAGGTTCCCGATCCGCCGGGCTATGGTGGCCCGCAAATCATGTTCCCGAGGCGGCACGCCTGCGTGCCGCCTCGCTTCTTTCTGGAGTCCGAAAATGTCCGCCCTGCCGCCGATCACCCTTTCCGACCGCGATCTGGCGCGCCTCGAGGCGCTGCTGGAATCGCCGGCGGTCGCCGCCCTGCCGGTCGCGCGGGCGCTGTCCGACGAGCTGGCGCGCGCGAACGTGGTACCTGCGGCCGCCGTGCCGGCGGACGTCGTGACCATGAACGCCGCAGTGACGTGCGTCGAGGAGACGAGCGGCGTCGAACATCGCCTCGTGCTGTCCTACCCGGCGGAAGCGGACCCCGCGGCGGGTCGCGTGTCGGTGCTGGCCCCGGTCGGCAGCGCGCTGCTGGGGCTCGCGGTAGGCCAGGCGATCGACTGGGCGGGGCCGGACGGCAGGCCGCTGCGGGTGCGGGTCACCGCGGTCGCCGCGCCCCCGAAAGCGCAGGGCTAGCGCCGCTTCCCACCACGCTCATGCCCCGCAGGTAGAATCGGGCGGTCCACCTGCCCGGATCCGCCCCATGCGCCGCATCGCCCCGATCGCCTGCCTGCTCGTCCTGTCCGTCGCCCTGCCGGCCAGTGCCCAGGACCGCCGCACCGACGAGCATTCGTACTCGGAACCGGACAAGGTCCGCATTTCCGAGCTCGAACTCGACCTCGGCGTCGACTTCGACAAGCGCGAACTCGCCGGTACCGCGACGCTCGACCTCGACTGGCAGGTCGAGGATTACGATGACCTCGTGCTCGACACGCGCGACCTCGTGATCGCCGAGGTGCAGGCGCGCAACGGCAACCGCCGCTGGCGCGACGTGCCGTTCACCCTCGCGGCCGAGGACGCGCGCTTCGGCAGCAAGCTCACCATCGACCTGCCGCGCCAGTACGAGCAGGTGCGCATCGAATACCGCACGTCGCCGGAAGCGTCGGGCCTGCAGTGGCTCGCGCCGTCGATGACCGCCAGCGGCCAGCCCTTCATGTTCAGCCAGTCGCAGGCGATCCACGCGCGCAGCTGGGTGCCGCTGCAGGATTCGCCGTCGGTGCGCTTCACCTACACGGCGCACGTCACCACGCCGAAGAACGCGATGGCGCTGATGAGCGCGAACAACGATCCCGACGCGGTGCGCGACGGCGACTACACGTTCGAGATGCCGCAGGCGATCCCGTCGTACCTGCTGGCGATCGCCGCCGGCGACCTGGTGTTCAAGCCGATCGACGAGCGCAGCGGCGTCTGGACCGAACCGCAGACGATCGACAAGGCCGTGGCCGAATTCGCCGACACCGGCAAGATGATCGACGTCACCGAATCGCTGTACGGCCCGTACCGCTGGGGCCGCTACGACCTGCTGATCCTGCCGCCGTCGTTCCCGTTCGGCGGCATGGAGAACCCGCGGCTGAGCTTCATCACGCCGACGGTCATCGCCGGCGACAAGTCGCTGGTGTCGCTGATCGCGCACGAACTGGCCCATTCGTGGTCGGGCAATCTCGTCACGAACGCGTCGTGGAAGGACATGTGGCTCAACGAGGGTTTCACCTCGTACGTCGAGAACCGCATCGTCGAGGCGCTGTACGGCAAGGAACGCGCCGACATGGAATTCGTCAACAGCCGCAACGGGCTGAAGGCGGAGCTGGTCGACGTGCCGGTCGAGCAGCAGGTGCTGGTGCTGCCGATGCGCAGCGGCAGCGACCCGGAGGACGCGCTGGGTTCGGTCGCGTACGACAAGGGCGCGTGGTTCCTGCAGTTCCTCGAACAGCGCTTCGGCCGCGAGCTGTTCGATCCGTTCCTGCGCTCGTGGTTCGACACGCACGCATTCCAGAGCGTCGACAGCGACCAGTTCGCGGCGTTCCTGAAGGCCGAGCTGATGCCGAAGAAGCCCGGCGCCGTCACCGAGGCCGAACTGCACGCATGGCTGCACGATCCGGGCATCCCGGCGTTCGCGCCGCAGACCGTGTCGCCGCGCTTCGCCGCCGTCGACGCCGCGCGCAAGCGCTGGCTCGACCGCAAGGTCGTCGCGCGCGACCTCGACACCGCGAAGTGGACCACGCAGGAATGGGTCTACTTCCTCGAAGGCATGCCGGAAGAACTGCCGGGCGAGCGCCTCGTCGAACTCGACCAGGCCTTCCGCTTCACCGGCACCGGCAACGGCGAGATCGCGCAGCGCTGGTACCCGCTCACCGTGCGCAGCGAATACTTCGAGGCGCGCCCGGCGATCGCGCTGTTCCTGCGCAAGATCGGCCGCCGCAAGCTGATCATGCCGACCTACGAAGCCCTCGCCGCGACGCCGGAAGGCCACGCCTTCGCGACCCAGGTCTTCACGATGGCGCGCCCCGGCTACCACCCGATCACCACCGGCTCGGTCGAAGCCCTGCTCGCCAAGACGAAGCCGTAGGAGCGGCTTCAGCCGCGACCGCCTCATTCGATGAAACCCCGCCGCAAAGCCCTCCTCGCCACGACCCTCGGCACCGCCCTCGCCACCGTAGGCTTCGCCGCCACCGCTCCCGAAAAAGTGCTGCAGGCCGAATTCGCCCGCCAGCGCTGGCTCGCCGGCGCCGAGCTGCGCACGGCCGACGTCGCCGACCACCGCTGGTCGGTGCTCGAGGCCGGCGACATGGCCGCGAAGGACAAGCCGCTGATCGTGCTCGTGCACGGCTTCGTCGGCAGCAAGGAAAACTGGCTGCCGTTGATGCGCGAACTGTCGCGCGACTACCGCCTCGTCGCGCCCGACCTTCCCGGCTGGGGCGAGAGCCAGCGCATCGACGGCAGCGACTACGGCC
>CAMPHE010000181.1 GCA_946885815.1 uncultured Arenimonas sp. | reverse complement strand
GTCGCCGCCTGGCCACGCATGAGGTCCGGACCGGGGCGCGCGTCGGCGACCGGCGGCCCGGCGGCGACCACGCGCTCGACCAGGTCGCGACGGGCGAGGGCGCGCATCGCCGTCCGCCACTCGGTCCCGTCGCGATCGAGCGCGTCTTCGTCGCGCGGCGAGTCGTCCCCCGCCGACGGCAGGTCACGCAGGAGTCGACGCGGGGCGCCGTCCCGGCCGGGGGCCGCGGCGGCGGCGTCCCCCGCCGGCGTCCGGCGCCAACCGTGGCGCGTCGTCTCCGGAGCGGCCTGACCCGCGCGCAGGGCGCCGGGCATCGCCAGCGCGAGCACTTCGCCGAGCGGCGCGTGGTAGTAGGCGGCGGCCCAGCGCAGCGTGGCGAACAGCTCACCCGACAGGATCGGCGTCGCGTCGAGGCAGGCGACGGCCTGCTTCAGATCGCCATCGATCGGTACGCATTCGACGACGATGCCGACCATTTCCCGGGTTCCGCGGCCGAACGGCACCCGCACCCGGCGTCCCACCCAGTCATCGCCGGGCGTCGACCCCGCCGGCGGCAGGTAATCGAACGCCCGCGGCAGCGGCACCGGCAGGGCGACGCGCAGCGCGATCTCGGGGGCGGCAGGCATGCGTCGATTCTAGCCTTCCGCCTCGCCGCCGGACGTGGAAGTCGAGTTGCAGCACAGTGCTGTAGGAATTTTGATGAATAGCAGCTAAGCCACTGTGAGCCATGACGAATCTCCGTTATCCACATCGAATGTGGATAACTCTGTGGAAGGTCGCTCGACGCCACATGCGCGCCCCCCGTCGGACGCGCCCCGCAGCCGCCTTGAACACTTTTTAACCATTGCGTCATATTCGTTGTGAATCAACGAGTTGGCATGATCACGAAATCGTCATACGCGTGAAATCCGGGTCGAGCGCGGGAAACACCCGGCGCGCGTTGGCGCTGTGCACAACGTTCCACGCCGGAACCCGCGCCAGACGCGGCGGAGCACGGTTTCCGGCGATGTCAATCGCCCGGTCATCGCGACCGCGCCGATAGAATGCCCGGCGATGCCCGACACCCCGACGCCTCCCGCCTCCGCTCCGTCATCGGCGACGTCCGCGTTCCTGCGCGGCATCGAACGCCGCGCCTATGTGTTCGCCCACGTCCAGTGCGGCGGCGAGCGGGACGCCGAGGCGGCCCTCGGCCGCACGATCCATGCTTTCCGGACGCTGGCGGCGGTCAGCCCGCTCTCGTCGTGGCCCGCGGGCTTCTGGTCGCTGCTGCTGGCGCAGGAAGAGTTGTCGCGCGGTACGGGAGGTGCCCCGGAGCTTGTGACCCTGGGCAGCGGCCCGCGGGCCGCCCTGCTGTTGCGGCTGGTCGCCGGGCTCGACTTCGCGCATGCGGCGCAGGTGCTCGGCGTGTCCGAGGACACCTACCGCTTCGCGCTCGAACGCGCGCTGCAGCAGCTGGGCGAGGCCGGCGTGAGCTACGCCGGGCTGCGCACCCTGCGCGAGCGCCTGCACCGCCAGGTGAAGACGCTCCCCGAAGAACGCACGCGCGCGCTCGCCGACCTGCGCGATCGGGCGCTCGGTGCACCCGCCGAACGTCCGGTCGGCCGGCCGCCGATCGCCCGGCCGCCGTGGCTGCTGCGTGCGCTGTGGATCGCCCTGGGCGTGCTGGCGCTCGTGTTCGTGGCGACCTTCCTCGACGTCGGCAGGAGCCTGGCGCCCGGCACCACCGCGACGCTGCCGGAGGAATCCGTGACCCCCGTGCCGGAGGCCACGCCGGCGTCGGACATCGTGATGCACCCCGATTACGCCCAGCTGGCGGCGCCCGACGACGCCCGGATCGCCGAAGACGTGGCGTTCCTGAGCTGGCTCGCCCACCACCCCGAGCTGCTCGCCGAGGCCGCCGCGCAGGCGGAACCGCCGGCGGCCGCCGGGCCGGCGACGGCCGAGCCCCCTGCGGAGACCGCCGATGACACGCCCTGACCGCCGCCGCGTGGCCGTGACCGCGGCACTCGTGATGGCGCTGGCCGCGCCGGTGGGCGCGTTTTCCACGATCGAGGCCGGGCCGCGCCAGTTGCTGGCGCCGCTGGAAGACACGTGGGACGAACTGGATGAGGCGACGCGCGCCGGTCTGAAGGCGAACGCCGCCCACTGGCAGGCGCTGCCGCCGGCCGAGCAGCAAGCGTTGGCCGCCCGGATGAAGGCGTGGGACGCGCTGCCCGCGGCCGAGCGGGCCCATCGCCGGGCGCCGTTCGCCGCCTGGCAGGCGCTGGCGCCGTCGGAAAAGGCGACGCTGCGCGCACTCGCGGCGCGCGTCGACGCGCTGCCCGAGGCGGAGCGCCGGGTCTTGCGCGCCACGTTCGCCGCGTTGCCGGCCGACGAGCGCCAGGACTGGGGGCTCGGCCCGTCGATCGGGGCCGACTTCGCCGGCCTGCGGCCGCTGTTCGCGTTCCTGCCCGAAGGCGAGCGGCCGGCGATGCTGCGGATGCTGCGCGCGCTGTCGCCGGAAGCGCGCACCGGCCTGGCGGAAGTCGCGCGGCGCCTGCCCGCGAACGGGCGCGACGCGCTGCGGCGCGAGTTGCTGGCGGCGACGCCGGCCGGGCGCGAGGCCCTGATCCGCGAGCGGCTCGGCCGCTGAGCGATCAGTAGTCCGCGACGATCGCCATCACCCGCCGCGAGGCGGTGAAACCGTCGCCGAAGCGACGCCGGCCGTCCGCCCGCATCCGCGGCGCATGGTCGCGAAGATAGGCGGCGAACGCCTCCCGGTCGCGCAACCGGTAATGGCAGCAGTAGACGACCGCCTCGGCGTCGTCCGCTCCCGCCTCCGGCTGCACGCGCGACACCTGTGCGCCGAGGAAGCCCGGCAGCGCGACGAGCTCGCGCACGTGCGCGTCCAGCCACGCGGCATACGCGTCGGCGATCGCCGGCTGCACGCGCAGCGTCACCTCGTAGAGCACGCCGGTCACATCGACACCAGGCTGATCATCAGGCTGGCCGCCGCGCCGAACGTCACGAGGAAGAAGTAGCACGTCCCCAGCACCGCGAACTTCAGCAGCGTCATGATCCAGCCCTGGCCGTAGACGCGCTTCTGCGTCAGCAGCAGGTAGATCGGCATCCACGCCAGCACGGCGATTTCCAGCAGCTGGAACGCGCCCGACACCACGCCGCCGGTCCACGTCTTCAACGCGTCGAACACGATCGCCAGCAGCAGCGCGCCGCACAGGAAGCTGTGGCTGTGCAGCGCGACGATCAGGTGCTCCATGTACAACCGCCGCCTGAACGCATAGGCGATCTTCAGCAGCACCGCGAACAGCGGCAGCAGCACGAACAGCGTGGTCGGCACGGTCGACAGGAAGGCATCCTTGAGCCGGTTCGGGTCGTCGCGGATCTCCTCGAGATTGCCTTCGGCGCGGCCGATCGACGCGTTGAGCCGGTCGTTGAAGGCGTCGGGGAGCCAATCGATGACCAGCGGGTTGGTTTCGGCATCCCACGGTTCGCCGCCGCCGAGCGTGATCGAGGGCCGGTCCCTGTCGTCCGCGGCGGGTGCGCGCGGGGCGGCCGGTGCGCGCGGCGCGCCGGGCTTCGCGGCGGACTCGAGTTCGGCGATGCGCCGCTTCGCGTCGGCGACGATCTCGCGTTCGGCGATCTCCAGCCCGGTGCCGACGCCGGGCACGTTGCCGGCATTGCGACGGGCCTCGTGCAGGGCCGCGATCGCTTCGTCGCGCATCGCCTCGACTTCCGCCGCACTCGCCGCGCGCGCCATCCGGTTGCCGATGCCGCGATCGCCACCGAACGCGACGTCCGGGCCGTCGTCCGCGCCCGCCTCGAGGCCGTCCACCCCGGGCGCGTCGGGCGCGATGCTGAAACTCAGCTGCGCGGCGAAGAACGCGAACAGGCTCAGGAAGACGAACAGCCGTACCGGACTGACGTAGCGCACGCGGCGCCCGGCGAAGTACTCGGTGCTCAGGAATCCCGGCCGGAACAGCAGCGGACCGAGCGTGCGCAGGATGCGCGAATCGAGTTCGAACACCGAATCGAAGAAGTCGCCGAGAATGCTGCCGAAATGCCGCACCAGGCCCTTCGTGGGCTGGCCGCACGCGTAGCAGTGTTCGCCGAGCAGGGGCGCGCCGCAGTTCTGGCACGGACGCTCTGCCGCGGGCACGGACGGGTCGCTCGACATGACGGGTTCCTCGGAGGCAGCCGGTAATATACCGGCGCGCCGCTCACCGCCCGACGGCGGCCGTCCGCGGGCGTGGAGGACGTGACCTGAGGCGCATGCGGCGCCCGGGGCGGCCCGGTATGCTGGCCGCTGGATTCACCGGAGTTTTTCCATGTCGGCAACGCAACGCGGGCCCATCCGCCGGGTCCTGGGCGGCCTCTGGGCGACGCTCAACTTCACCCGCCAGCTCGTGTTCAACGTGATCTTCCTGCTGCTGGCGGTGATCGTGCTCGCGGCGATCTTCGCCAGCCCGGGCGCACAGCCGCTGGTGGAGGACACGGCGCTGGTGCTCGACCTCGACGGCACGCTG
>CAMPHE010000180.1 GCA_946885815.1 uncultured Arenimonas sp. | reverse complement strand
GTGAAGACGATCGTCAGCTCGGCGACTGTTGCATGAATGGAACGGACGGGGAACTTCCGGCCCATTTCAGACTCCAACGGTGCCGATGCTAGACTCCACGCCATGAAAGAGGACCGCATGACCGCCACGGCCCTGATCGCCAACAACCTCCCGATCCCGAGCGCGCTCGGTTCGCTGGACGCCTACATCGCCGCGGTGAACCGCGTGCCGGTGCTCTCCGTCGAGGACGAACAGGCCCTCGCGCGCCGCTATCGCGACGAAGAAGACCTCGACGCCGCCAAGGCGCTCGTGATGTCGCATCTGCGCTTCGTCGTGCACGTCGCCCGCGGGTACCAGGGCTACGGCCTCGGCATGGGCGACCTGGTGCAGGAAGGCAACATCGGCCTGATGAAGGCGGTGAAGCGCTTCGACCCCGACCAGGGCGTGCGCCTGGTGTCGTTCGCCGTGCACTGGGTGCGCGCCGAGATGCACGAGTTCATCCTGCGCAACTGGCGCATCGTCAAGGTCGCCACGACCAAGGCGCAGCGCAAGCTGTTCTTCAACCTGCGCAAGAGCAAGAAGCGCCTGGGCTGGATGAACGACGCCGAAGTCACCGCGGTCGCGGCCGACCTCAACGTCTCCAAGCGCGAAGTCCTGGAGATGGAAGCGCGCCTGTCGGGCCGCGACATCGGCTTCGACGCGCCGGATGCCGACGACGACCACGCGCCGCCGTCGCCGGTGGCGTACCTGCGCGACAGCGCCGAGGACCCGGCCGCCGCGTACGAGCGCGAAAGCCACGAGGACGACCAGCTCGAGCTGCTGCGCGAAGGTCTGTCGGGCCTCGACGCCCGCTCGCGCGACATCCTGAAGCGCCGCTTCCTCGGCGAGCCGAAAGCGACGCTGCAGGAACTGGCCGACGAGTACGGCGTCAGCGCCGAGCGCATCCGCCAGGTCGAGGCCAACGCGCTGAAGAAGATGCGGGCGCTGTTCGCGGCCTGACGCACGCGCACCCCGGGGCCGCCTCGTGAACGACGCGCGGCCGCCGGCGGATCCTTTCGAAGTCGATGCGGTGATCACGTGGGTGGACGGGAACGACCCCGTCCATCGTGCCCGTCGCGAAGCCGTGCTCGGCACCGCCGCCGGCACGCACGCCGCGGCGAATCCGACGCGCTTCGGAGACTGCGGCGAAGTCGAGTACTGCGTCGCCTCGGTGCTGCGCTTCGCGCCATGGGTGCGGACGGTCTGGATCGTCGCCGACCGCCAGCAGCCGGATTTCCTCGCCCGGCTCGCCGACACGCCGCTCGCGGACCGCGTTCGCGTCGTCGACCACGCGACCATCTTCGCCGGCCATGAACACCTGTTGCCGACCTACAGCAACCGCTCGATCGAAGCGATGCTGTGGCGCATCCCGGGGCTCGCGCCGGGTTTCCTGTACCTCAATGACGATTTCGTGCTGCTGCGCGACGTCGCGTGGTCGGATTTCTTCCACGCCGACGGCGTGGTGCTGCGCGGACGCTGGCGCGGCGGTCGGCTGCGCGCGTGGGCGAAATCGCTGCAGCGTGCGCTGCGGCGGCCGCGCGGCGACGACGTCGCCCGCCCCGGCAATCACGAAGCACAGGCGCTCAGCGCGCGCGTCGCCGGGTGGCGCCACCGCTTCTTCCAGGTGCCGCACGCGCCGCACCCCGTGCGCGCGCGCACCTGCGCCGAGTGGTATGCCGCGCATCCGGACCAGCTCGAGCGCAACGCGTCGTACCGCCTGCGCTCGGCCGAGCAGTTCCTGACGGTGAACCTGGCGCACCATCTCGAGCTCGCGGCCGGGCACGCGCGTGTCGACAACACCCTGCGCACCCTGCGGCTGAACCCCGCGAGCGGCGACGGCGCGACGCTGCAGCGCGTCCTCGATGCCGCCGATGCCGACCCGCGGCTCGCCTTCGCGTGCATCCAGAGCCTCGACAAGGCCGCGCCCGAAGTGCGGCGCCTCGTGTTCGCGTGGCTCGACCGGCGCGTCGGACGCGTCGGCAGTGCGCCGAAGCCGGGTCTTCCCGGGTAAGGGGGCGCGCCGGACGCGCCGGAGTCGGGGTCAGGAGTCCGGGGCTGGCGGTTCGCGCCGCGGACCGTCGGGGTCCGTCGCCGGGCGCCCACCGACCACGATCCGCGCGTGTCGCTGGTAGGTCCAGTACGACCACGCCCAGTTGACGAGCACGAGCAGGCGATTGCGGAAGCCGATCAGGAAGAACAGGTGGGCGACGAGCCAGAACCACCACGCGAGCACGCCCGACAGTTTCAGCCGGCCGAAATCGACCACCGCCGCCATCCGGCCGATCGTCGCGAGGTTGCCGAAATCGCGATAGCGGAAGGGCGTGGTCGCGCGGCCGGCGAGGCGGGCGGCGATGTTCGCCGCGGCATGCGCGCCCATCTGTTTCGCCGCCGGCGCGACCCCGGGGACGGGGCGTCCGTCGTCGCGCGCCACGCTCGCGAGATCGCCGACGACGAACACCTCCGGATGCGAAGGCAGCGACAGATCCGGCGCGACGGGCACGCGCCCGGCGCGATCGGTGGCGACCCCGAGCTGCGCGCCGAGCGGTGACGCGGCGACGCCCGCCGCCCACAGCACGGTGCGGCTGGCGATCCGCCGCCCGCCGAACTGCACGCCGTCGGCGTCGATCGCGGTGACCGGCTGGCCGGTGTGCACCTCGACGCCGAGGCGGTGCAGCTGCGCGCGCGTCTTCTCCGACAGCCCTTCCGGCATCGCGGCGAGCACGCGCGGGCCGCCTTCGACGAGATGCACGCGGGCGCGGCGGACGTCGGCGCGGCGGAATTCGCGCGGCAGCGTGTGGCGCGCGATCTCGGCCAGCGTGCCGGCGAGCTCGACCCCGGTGGGACCGCCGCCGATCACGACGAATTCGAGCCACGCCGCGCGCGCCGCCGGATCGTCCTCGCGCTCGGCGGCTTCGAACGCCGACAGCACGCGCGCGCGGATCGCCAGCGCATCGTCGAGCGTCTTCAGGCCGGGCGCGTGCGCGGCCCAGTCGTCGTGGCCGAAATACGCGTGCGTCGCGCCGGTCGCGACGACGAGGACGTCGTAGTCGAGCGTGCCGCCGGCGAGCACGACGCGCCGCGCGTCCACGTCGATCGCCCGCACGTCATCGAGCCGCACGACGACGTTCGCCTGCCGGCGCAGGATGTGCCGCAGCGGCGCCGCGATGTCGGGCGCGGAAAGGCCGGCCGTCGCCACCTGGTACAGCAGCGGCTGGAACAGATGATGGTTCGTCCGGTCGACGAGCGTGATGCGCACCGGCGCCGACGCGAGCCCGCGCGTCGCCCAGAGCCCGCCGAACCCGCCGCCCAGCACGACGACATGAGGGGTTGTCGGCACCGCGTTCCCGTTCGACATAGGTCTCCCTCGCCAGCGTCTAGTACAGATCCGTCGGATCCACATCCACCGCCCACCGCACGCGCCGCCCCGACTTCATCGCCTGCAGCGCGGGCAGCCACGTCGAGAGCGCTTCGTGCAGCGGCGCTCGCGTCGACGCCCCGAGCAGGAGCTGGCCGCGGGCCTTGCCGGCACGGCGCGCCATCGGCGCCGGCATCGGACCGTTGACCTCCACCGCGTCCGTCGGCGGGAACGCGTCGCGCGCGGCCTGCAGGAAGCCCTGCACGTCGGCTTCCGAGGGGGCTTCGGCGCGCAGCAGCGCGAGGTGCGCGAACGGCGGGAACCCGGCGGCCTCGCGTTCCGCGAGCTGCAGCGCCGCGACCGCCGGGTAGCCGCCGGCGAGCAGCGTGGTCAGCAGCGGGTGGTCGGGATGATGCGTCTGCAGCACGACTTCGCCGGGCAGCGCGGCACGGCCGGCGCGGCCGGACACCTGGATCAGCAGCTGCGCGAGCTTCTCGCCGGCGCGGAAGTCGGCGCTGAACAGGCCCTCGTCGATGCCGACGACGGCGACCAGCGTCAGCCGCGGCAGGTCGTGGCCCTTCGCGAGCATCTGCGTGCCGACGAGGATGCCCGGCGATTCGCCGAACGCGCGCAGGTGCTTTTCGATCGCGTCGCGATGGCGTGTCGTCTCGCGATCGATGCGCACCCGCTTCGCGTCGGGGAAGTGTTCCGCGAGCACCTGCTCGATACGCTCGGTGCCGGCGCCCTGCGGCATCAGCGCCAGGCTCGCGCAGTCGGGGCAGGCGTCGGGCGGTCGCGCGCGGGCACCGCAGTGGTGGCAGATCAGCCGCCGTCCGCCGGTGTGCACGGTCATCGCCGCATCGCATCGCGCGCAATGCGCGCTCCAGCCGCAGTCATGGCACAGCAGCACCGGCGCGTAGCCGCGGCGGTTGCGGAACACCAGCGCCTGCTCGCCGCGCGCGACGCAGCGGCCGACGGCATCGAGCAGGTCCTGCGACAGCCCGTGCACCAGCGGCCGCTTGCGCACGTCGATGACACGCACCGAAGGTGGCCGCGCGTCGCCCGCCCGCCGGTCAAGCCGCACATGTCGATAGCGCCCGGCGAGCGCGTTGTGCAGCGATTCCAGTGACGGCGTCGCGCTGCCCAGCACGACCGGCACGCCCAGCGCGCGACCTGGCGA
>CAMPHE010000179.1 GCA_946885815.1 uncultured Arenimonas sp. | reverse complement strand
CGCTCAGCACGTCCCGCACCGCGGCGCCGGTCGGCGACGTCAGCACGCCGAGCCGGCGCGGGAACGCCGGCAGCGGACGCCGCCGTTCCGCGTCGAACAGGCCCTCGGCCGCGAGCCGGGCCTTGAGTTCTTCCAGCGTGCGGCGCAGCGCGCCTTCGCCGGCTTCCTCGAGGTGGTCGAGCACCAGCTGGTAGTCGCCGCGCGCTTCGTAGAGCGTCAAGCGCCCGCGCGCCTGCACCAGCTGCCCATCGCGCGGCGCGAAGCGCAGCCGTTGCGCGTTCTGCCGGAACAGCGCGCAGCGCACCTGCGCGCGGCCGTCCTTCAGCGTGAAATAGGCGTGGCCGGACGCGGGCCGCGAAAAACCGCTGATTTCGCCCTCGACCCATACCTGCGTGAACTGGCCTTCCAGCAGGTCGCGCGCCAGCGCGTTGAGCTGGGACGGCGTGAGCAGCTGGCGTTCGCGGGCGGGCTCGGACATGGGGTGGCGAGGAGTCGGCCGGACAGGATAACCGGTCTAAACTGTGTCGAACCCGAGGAACCGACGATGAGCGAAAGCTACCGACGCCTGCGCGAGGACCTGCCGGTGCCGCCCGATGCCGGCGGCTTCGCGGCCGACGTGCGCAGGGTGAAGGCGTGGATCGCCGCGCTGCCGCGAGCGAACGCGCATGCCACCGAGGTGGAACTGACGCGGGCGCTGCGCGCGCTGCTGGCGCAGCGGCTCGAAGGCGCCCAGCGGCTGGCCGCGCTGGAGGAGATGCGTCCGGTCGTGCTGGAGGCGGCGACGCTGCTGGAAAGCCAGTACCACGCCAATCCGCTGCCGCTGCCGCCGGACAAGGCGCATGCGGCGAGCACCGCCGAAGAATTCCACCTGCTGCTCGGCCATGGCTACCGCAAGGCGGCGGCGGAGCTGTGCGCCCCGTCGGGTTCCATCCCGTTCCTGAAGGGCGCCGCGGTGCTGCAGGCGCTGGAGCGCGCCGCGTGGCACTACGGCCGGGCGCTGGCGCTGGCGTGGCGCGTGTACCGGCCGCCGGCCGGCGGCGCGTGGCAGGGCCTGCACCGCGTACATCGCTTCGCCGTGGCGCTGAAGATCGACCGCAAGGCGGTCGACGACCGCGCCGCCGGCGCGCACGTCGACGTCTATACGCTTTACATGCAGGCGCTGCTGCTCGCGGCGGTGAACCCGTACGCGTTCGCGCAATCCGAGCAGGACGCGCTGTGGCCGCTGGCGCGCGGTTACGCCACGCGCTGCGCGCTCGTCGACCAGCCGCCCGACACGCTGGCGCCGGCGGTGCCCGACGACGCCGACCGCGGCCCCGGCCCCGGCGCCGGCGACGAGGCGCATGCGTACTGGATCGACCTGCGGTCTTTCGCCGACGACGTGGACCACGCACTCGCGCGCGTTCGCGACGGCCAGTCCGAACTCGCGCCCGCCGCCGGGCTCACGGTGCGCGTCGGCAACGACCTGCTGATCCGCCTGCGGCGCGCATTCGGCCAGATCGCCGCGCGCGGGCTGAAGCGCCTGCCGGCCGGCCACAGCCTCGACACCGTGCTCGGCCTGAGTGGCGTGCACTACTTCCTCGCCGGCCAGCGCGACTTCGACACGTTCATGCGCCAGTCCGCGCAGGGCACGGTGCACGTCGCCGTCGGCGCCGCCTGGACGCAGGCCGCGCAGTCGATGACCCGCGTGCCGCGTTACACCGCGAAGGTGCTCGACCAGAGCCTCGGTGGTTATCGCATGGCGTGGGAGAACGCCGAGCAGGCGCGCGCGCGCGTCGGCGAACTGGTCGGCCTGAACTTCGGCGAGGACGCCGGCGACACGGCGTGGATGGTCGGCGTGATGCGCTGGCTGCGCTACGAGGACGGCGGCGGCTTGTCGGCGGGGGTCGAACTGCTGTCCCGGCGGGGCAGCCCGGTCGCGCTGCGGGTCGTCAGCGCCGACGGCGGCAGCCGGCAGGTCGCGCGCGCGGTCGAGGTCTATCCGATCGACGGCAGCGGCGGCCGCTGCTTCGTGTCGAACGCCGCCATCGAGGCGGGCAGCCGCGTCGAGGTCATCCACGACGCCGCGACGCATCTGGCCGAACTCGGCCCGCGCGGCACCGACGTGCTCGGCTCGGTGGAGGTCCTGCTGAACGCGGGCGACTACTTCCTGATCGGCGAGCGCGCCGAGCCGGCGGTCGTCGCCGAGCCCGAGGCGGCGGGAGCGCCGGCGTGAGCGAGGCCCGGGCGGCGCCGCGCCGCGCGACCGGCGGCGTGGTGATCGGCGGCGTGCGTATCGGCGGCGGCGCGCCGATCGTCGTGCAGTCGATGACCAACACCGACACGGCCGACGTCGCCGCGACCACCCGGCAGGTCGCCGACCTGTGGCGCGCCGGGTCGGAACTCGTGCGCGTCACCGTCAACAACCCGGAATCGGCCGCGGCGGTGCCGCGGATCCGCGAACGGCTCGACATGATGGGCGTACCGGTGCCGCTGGTGGGCGATTTCCACTACAACGGCGACCGGCTGCTGGCGGCCGAACCGGCGTGCGCGCAGGCGCTGGCCAAGTACCGGATCAATCCGGGCAACGTCGGGTTCGGGAAGAAGCGCGACACGCAGTTCGCGGCGATCGTCGAGAAGGCGATCGAGTTCCGCAAGCCGGTGCGCATCGGCGTCAACTGGGGCTCGCTGGACCAGGCGCTGGCGGCGCGGCTGATGGACGAGAACGCCGCCCGCGCCGAGCCGTGGGACGCGGCGCGCGTGCTGCGCGAGGCGCTGGTGGTGTCGGCGATCGAGTCGGCCGAGCGCGCGGTCGAGCTGGGCCTCGGGCGCGATCGCATCGTGCTGTCCGCGAAGGTGAGCGGCGTGCAGGAGCTGATCGCGGTGTATCGGGACCTCGCGTCGCGCTCGTCGTTCCCGCTGCACCTCGGGCTCACCGAGGCGGGCATGGGCAGCAAGGGCATCGTCGCGTCGAGCGCGGCGCTGGCGGTGCTGCTGCAGGAAGGCATCGGCGACACCATCCGCATCTCGCTGACGCCCGAACCGGGCGCGCCGCGCACGCAGGAAGTGATGGTCGCCCAGGAACTGCTGCAGACGATGGGCCTGCGCGCGTTCACGCCGCTGGTCACCGCCTGCCCGGGCTGCGGCCGCACCACGAGCGAGTTCTTCCAGGTGCTGGCGCAGAAGGTGCAGGAGCACGTGCGCGCGCGCATGCCGGAGTGGAAGATCCGGCATCCCGGCGTCGAGAACCTGTCGCTGGCGGTGATGGGCTGCATCGTCAACGGGCCCGGCGAATCGCGCCATGCCGACATCGGCATCTCGCTGCCGGGCACCGGCGAGGCACCGGCGGCGCCGGTGTTCATCGACGGCCAGAAGGCGATGACGCTGCGCGGCGAGCACATCGCCGACGAATTCGTCGCCGTGATCGACGACTACGTCGCGCGGCGCTGGACGGGAACCGGCGGCTGAACGCCGCGGCGCCGCCGCCGGCCAGCCGGTGGGCGCGCCTGCGCCGGTTGCATCGCGTCGCCGACTGGCCGCGGCTGCTGGACGCGGGGGCCCGGTTCGTCGTCGCCCGCTGGCGGCGACTCGCGCTCGCCGCGCTGGGCCTGCTGGCGCCGCTGTGGGCGTTCGGCGTGTTCGCCGACGCGGTCGACGACGGCCGGCCGTTCGCGTTCGACATTCCGCTGCTGGAACTCGCGCGTTCGCTGTCGTCGCCCACGCTCGACCGCTGGATGCTCTATGCGAGCGACCTGGGCTACCAGTGGTTCGTGGTGCCGGCCGACGTCGCGCTGCTGGTGGTGCTGCTGGCCGGCAAGCACGTGCGCAAGGCCATCTTCGTCGCCGCGTCGGTGATCGGCTCGCTCGCGCTCAACTTCGCGACGAAAGCGATCTTCGCGCGCGAGCGGCCGTCGCTGTGGGAATCGATCGCGCCCGAGCACAGCTACAGCTTCCCCAGCGGCCACGCGATGGGCGCGGCGACGCTGGCGGCGGTGCTGGTGCTGCTGACATGGAACCGTCCGGGGCGCTGGCACGTGCTGGTGCTTTCCACCGCGTTCGCCACGTGGGTGGGCGCGTCGCGGGTCTACCTGGGCGTGCACTATCCGTCCGACATCCTCGCCGGCATGCTCGCGGCCGTCGCGTGGTGTTCGTTCGCCTACCTGATCATCCGCCCGCACCGGCATACCGGAAACCTGCCCGACGCGGCCTGAGCGGGAGGGCGTTCAGGCCCGAACCTCAGCGCGGCGACGGCGTGTCGGCCCCGATATCCGGATCGGTGGTCGCATGCCGCGCCAGCCGCGCCTCGCGGTGCGCGATGTAGATGTTCGACGCCAGCACGATGCCGGCGCCGACGAGCGTCCAGCGGTCCAGCGCCTCGCCGAACAGCAGCCAGCCGAAGAACGCGACGACGACGATCTGCAGGAAGCTGATCGGCGTCAGCATCGACGCCTCGCCGAGCTTCAGCGCGCGCGTCCAGATCATGTGCCCGCTGGTGCCGAGGCCGCCGGCGAGCACGATCCACAGCCAGGTGAGCCCGCTGGGCGTTTCCCATACCAGCAACGCCGGCAGCAGCGACATCGGCACCCAGAGCATCGTCGTCAGCACGACGATCGCG
>CAMPHE010000178.1 GCA_946885815.1 uncultured Arenimonas sp. | reverse complement strand
CAGTTCGATCACGGGGCGCAGCTGTTTCTCGATGCAGTACTCGGTCTGCCCGGCTTCGCGGGCGTGCAGCGTCTCGCCGACGCACAGGATCGGGACCAGCCCGGCACGGCGCGCCGCGACGAACTTCGCCGCCACCACGTCATTGTCTTCCTCGTGGTATTCGCGCCGCTCGGAATGGCCCACCAGCACGTATTTCGCGCCCACGTCGGCCAGCATCGCGCCCGATACCTCGCCGGTGAAGGCGCCCTGCTCGTTCAGGTCGAGGTCCTGCGCGCCGAAGGCGACGCCACGCCCCGCGAAACGTTCGGCGACGTCGCCCAGGTACGGGACCGGCGGCAGCACGACGACCTCGACGCCGGCCGGCGGCGGCACCGCGGCCACGGCCCCGACCAGCGCGCGGGCGAACGCGCGATCCCCGTGCAGTTTCCAGTTGCCGGCGACGATCTTCGGGCGCATCGGGGTTCTCCTCGGTGAGCGCGAAAGGATACCCCGCCCCGCTTCGCAAGACGATCACGTCGCGCCGCGCCCGTATCATCGCGCGGTCCCTTCCCCGTGAGCTTCCTCATGAATCCGCACCCTCCCGGCCACGTGCTGGTCACCGGCGCGTCCAGCGGCATCGGCGCCGACATCGCCCGCGAGTACGCGCGCCGCGGCCGTCCGCTGGTGCTCGTCGCGCGCCGGCGCGAACGTCTCGACGCCCTCGCCGCCGAGCTGGCGCCGCAGGTGCCCTGCGTCGTGATCGCGGCCGATCTTTCCGACCCGGCCGCGCCCGCCACCCTGTTCGCCGAAACGCAGGCGCGCGGGCTCTTCGTCGAGACCCTGGTGAACAACGCCGGCTACGGCGTGCCGGGCCGCTATCTCTCGACCGACTGGAAGACGCATGCCGACTTCCTGCAGGTGCTGATGACGTCGGTCGCGCACCTGACGCATCTGTACCTGCCGGCGATGGAAGCCGCCGGCCGCGGCCGGATCCTCAACGTCGCGTCGCTCGCCGGCCTCGTGCCGCCGAGCGCCGGCCACACGCTCTACGGCGCGACGAAGCTGTGGCTGATCCGCTTCTCGGAAACGCTGCATCTGGAATCGTCGCCGCGCGGCGTGCACGTGACCGCGCTGTGCCCGGGCATGACCTACACCGAATTCCACGACGTCAACGGCATGCGCGACAAGGTGTCGAAACTGCCGAAGGGGATCTGGCTGACGAGCGCCGAGGTCGCGCGCCTCGGCGTCGACGCCGTCGAAGCCGGCCGCCCGCGCGTGGTCACGGGCCGCGCCAACCGCCTGATCGCCGGCCTCTCGAAGTACCTGCCGACGCCGCTCGCGGCGGCGCTGATCGGCGCGAAGTCGAAGGACTTCCGGGACGCGGATTGATCAGGTCAAAAGCGGGGAAGAAGGAGCCACGACCGGGCACGACCGGACACGACAAAAGCGGATTTGATTGATCGGCACTTGCTCTTGTCGTGCTCGGTCGTGGCTTCTTCTCTATCCGCTTTTAAGGGCATCAAGGGCGGATATGGGATGTGGGATATACGTGATAGTGGTCCGCGCGGCTTTCACTGTCACGTATATCCCCTATCCCATATCCGCTCTGCAAAGACTCCGCTTTTGTCGTGCTCGGTCGTGCTCGTTCGTGGCCCCTTCTTCCCCGCTCTCGACCCACCTCAAACCAGCTTGATCTCGCGCAGCCGCTCCAGCAGATAGTCGTGCGCGGTGATCGGCTCCGGGTAGCGGTCCGGGTTGTCGGCCGTGATCGTCGACGGCAGCGTCTCGATCAGGAAATCCGGGTTGGGGTGCAGGAAGAACGGCGTCGAGTACCGGGGCTGGCGGGCGGCGTCGCCCGGCGGGTTGACCACGCGGTGCGTCGTCGACGGATACACGTGGTTCGTCAGGCGCTGCAGCATGTCGCCGATGTTGACCACGATCGTGTCGGCGTCCGCGGTGAACGGCACCCACTCGCCCTTGCGCGACTGCACTTCGAGGCCCGCCGCGCTCGCGCCGACCAGCAGCGTGATGAAGTTGATGTCCTCGTGCGCGCCGGCGCGCACGTTCGGGATGTCGTCGGTGGTGATCGGCGGGTAATGGATCGGGCGCAGGATCGAATTGCCGAAATTCGTCTTGTCGGCGAAGAAGTGCTCCGGCAGGCCGATGTGCAGCGCGAGGGCCGACAGCACGCGCGAGCCGAGCGCGTCGAGATCCTCGTAGAGCCCGTACGCGACCTCGCGGAACCCGGGGATTTCGGCGGGCCACAGGTTCGCCGGCATCACGTCGGCGTATTTCGAATCGCGCGCGATCTCGCGGCCGACGTGCCAGAACTCCTTCAGGTCGAAATGCTTCGCGCCTTTCGCGGTCTCGACGCCGAACGGCGTGTAGCCGCGCGCGCCGCCGCCGCCGGGCACGTGGTATCGACGCTTGACGTCGTCGGGCAGTGCGAAGAAGCGCTGGAACACGTCGTAGGCGCGGTCGATGCGCGCCTGCGGAATGCCGTGGCCGCGGATGCCGGCGAAGCCCCATTCGCGATACGACGCGCCGAGCTCGGCGACGAACGCGTCGCGGTCGCCGGGATCGGACGGTTCGCTGAAGCGGCGGATGTCGAGGGTGGGGATCGTCGCGGTCACGGCGGGCTCGGCGGAAGTCGAAGGCCGCCATTCTAGCGAGTCAGGAGCGGCTTCAGCCGCGATGTGGCGCCGGGCGTGCGTGGTGGAGGCCGCTTCAGTCGCGGCTGAAGCCGCTCCTGCCGGCGGGGGTGGCCGTGTCCCGGCGGAGGGGGATCACGCGGCCGCGCGCACCACTTCGGCCAGCCGCTCCAGCACCTGGCGCATCAGTGCGGCGTCGTCGGCTTCCACCGTCACGCGGACCACCGGCTCGGTGCCCGACGGACGCAGCACCAGCCGGCCGCGCCCGGCGAGCGCGGCTTCGGCGTCCGCGCGGGCGGCCTGCACGCCGGCGTCGTCGAGCGGGCGCACGCCGGGGGCGATGCGCACGTTCACCGTCTGCTGCGGCAATGGCCGGTAGCCGTCCATCGCCTCGTCGAGCGTGCGACCGGTCCGCTGCAGCACTTCGAGGACCTGCAGCGCACTGACGATGGCGTCGCCGGTGCTGGCCCGGTCGAGGCACAGGATGTGGCCGGACGCTTCACCGCCGAGCACGCCGCCGCCTTCGACCAGCGCCTGGTGCACGAAGCGGTCGCCGACGTTCGCGCGCACGAAACCGATGCCGGCTTCGCCGAGCGCGCGTTCCATCGCGAAATTGGTCATCAGCGTCCCGACCACGGCGCCGCGCAGCCGGCCCTGCACGGCCCAGTCGCGCGCGAGCACCCAGATCAGCCCGTCGCCGTCGACGAGGCGCCCGGCGGCATCGACCATCAGCACGCGGTCGCCGTCGCCGTCGAAGGCGACGCCGAGGTCGGCGCCGGTCTCGCGCACGCGAGCCATCAGCGCTTCGGGGTGCGTCGAACCGACGCCGCGATTGATGTTCAGTCCGTCGGGCTCGGCGCCGATGACGTCGACACGGGCCCCCAGCTCGGCGAATACCCGCGGCGCCACGTGGTAGGTCGCGCCGTGCGCGCAATCGAGCACCACGCGACGGTCGCGCAGCGAGAAGTCGGCGGGCACCGTCGACTTGCAGAATTCCGCGTAGCGCGACGTCGCGTCGTCGATGCGCAGCGCCTTGCCGAGCCGGTCGGACGCGACCGTCGCGAACGGCGCGTCGAGTTCGGCTTCGATGGCCGCCTCCAGCGCGTCGCCGAGCTTCTCGCCGTCGCGGTTGAAGAACTTGATGCCGTTGTCCTCGTGCGGATTGTGCGAGGCGCTGATGACGATGCCGGCGTCGGCGCGCAGCGAGCGCGTCAGGTAGGCGACGGCCGGCGTCGGCATCGGGCCGAGCAGCCGGACGTCGGCTCCGGCGGCGACCAGCCCGGCTTCCAGCGCGGACTCGAACATGTAGCCGGAGATCCGCGTGTCCTTGCCGATGACCACGGTCGCCTGCGCGTGGCCGCCCGCGGCCAGCACGCGGCCGGCGGCGGCGCCGAGGCGCAGCATGAAGTCGGCGGAGATCGGCCATTCGCCGACCCGGCCGCGGATCCCGTCGGTCCCGAAATACTTCCTGCCGGCCATCTCGTCAGGTCGCCGTGGCGGCGTCGGCGGCCGGCGCCGGCTGGCGCATCATCAGCGCGAGCAGCGCGGCGACCTTGTCGCGCATCTCGCGGCGGTCGACGATCAGGTCGAGCGCGCCGTGTTCCAGCAGGAATTCAGAACGCTGGAATCCTTCCGGCAGCGTCTCGCGCACCGTCTGCTCGATCACGCGCGGACCGGCGAAGCCGATCAGCGCCTGCGGCTCGCCGATGTTGATGTCGCCGAGCATCGCGAAGGACGCCGACACGCCGCCGGTGGTCGGGTGCGCGAGCACCGACACGTACGGCAGTCCGGCCGCGCGCAGCCGCCCGAGCGCCGCCGACGTCTTGGCCATCTGCATCAGCGAGAACAGGCCTTCCTGCATCCGCGCGCCACCGGTCGCGGTGAAGCTGACCATCGGGCAGCCGACTTCGAGCGCGCGCTCGGCGGCGAGCGCGAACCGCTCCCCGACCACCGAACCCATCG
>CAMPHE010000177.1 GCA_946885815.1 uncultured Arenimonas sp. | reverse complement strand
AACAGGAACAGATGGCCGCCGACGCCGCCGAACACGGTGTGCATCGACGAGCCGACGAGCCGGCCGAGAATCCCGCCGGCGGTCTGCGCCGGCAACGACGGCGCGGGTCCACCGAGCGCGTGCGCGAGCCCGCAGGCGGAGACGAGGAATCCGACGATGCCGATCAGCCGCAGCGCGGGCCCGAAATCGACCCGGCCATCGCCGTCCGAATCGAGGCCGAAGAGCGCGATCCACGCGATCCCGCCGATCACCAGGGGCACCGAGTACGCGACGATGCCGAACAGGCCGAATGCGATGTCCGCCGTCCACGCGCCGACGAGGCCGCCGACGTTCTGGAGCTCCCCGGTCACGCTGCCCGTCCGCGACCAGCCGGGGTCCGCGGTGTCGTAGCTCACCAGGCTCGCGAGCAGGTACAGGAGCAGCGGCAGGATCGCGACCAGCGCGAGTTCGCGCCAGAGTTTCTGGCGCCGGTCGAGGCCGTTGCCGGGCGTGCGTTCGATCGTGCGGGCCACCGGTAGAAATCGCCTCAGGTGTATGTTCCAGACGCCTGTTTATACAGCAATTCCGCACTCGGCGCCGCCGTGACGGAAGGCACGGAACGCAACGGTGCGGCCCGCGTCGTTCGCCTTGATTTGCCCTCCCCGGGCCTACAAGCTACGGGACCTTCGCGACCACGAAAGCATACATGACCGCCCCCAAGCACAGCCGCCTGCTCATCCTCGGTTCCGGCCCCGCCGGCTATTCCGCCGCCGTCTACGGTGCCCGCGCCAACCTCAAGCCGCTGCTGGTCACCGGCCTGCAGCAGGGCGGCCAGCTGATGACGACGACCGAGGTGGACAACTGGCCCGGCGACGCCCACGGGCTGATGGGCCCGGACCTGATGACGCGGATGCAGGCCCATGCCGAGCGGTTCGACACGCAGATCGACTTCGACCACATCCACACCGCGGACCTGTCGCGCCGGCCGTTCCGGCTGGTCGGCGACAGCGGCGAGTACACCGCCGATGCGCTGATCATCGCCACCGGCGCCAGCGCCAAGTACCTGGGCATCGAGAGCGAGCAGAAGTACCTGGGCAAGGGCGTGTCGGCCTGTGCCACCTGCGACGGCTTCTTCTTCCGCGACCAGGACGTGGCCGTGATCGGCGGCGGCAACACCGCCGTCGAGGAGGCACTGTACCTGGCGAACATCGCCCGCAAGGTGTACCTGGTGCACCGCCGCGACAAGCTGCGCGCCGAGAAGATCCTGCAGGACAAGCTGTTCAAGCGCGCGGCCGAGGGCAAGGTCGAGCTGATCTGGGACCACACGGTCGACGAGGTGCTCGGCGACGATTCGGGGGTCACCGGCGCGCGGATCCGCTCGATGAAGGACGAATCGACGCGCGAGCTCGCGGTGCAGGGCTTTTTCGTCGCGATCGGCCACCAGCCGAACACGTCGCTGTTCGAGGGCCAGCTGGCGATGCGCAACGGCTACATCACCGTTCGCGCCGGGCTGGAAGGCAATGCCACGGCGACGTCCGTGCCGGGAGTCTTCGCGGCCGGCGATGTCGCCGACCAGGTTTACCGGCAGGCGATCACGTCGGCCGGATCCGGCTGCATGGCGGCCCTCGACGCCGAGAAATTCCTGGAAGCCTGAAATGGGAAGCCCTTCAGGCCCGACGCCGATCGGGCCTGAAAGCCCGCGCACGCTGCGCCTGCACGCGTCGCTCGACGAGATCCCCGCCGCCGACTGGGACGCCCTTGCCGGCGGCGACGGGACGCCGGCGGGCGACGACCCGTTCACCGCGCATGCGTTCCTCGCGGGCCTCGAACGCGAAGGTTGCCTCGCGCCGCGCTATGGCTGGACGCCACGGCACGCCTCGCTGCATCGCGACGGACGCCTCGTGGCCGCGGCCCCCGCCTACCTGAAAACCAACTCGCACGGCGAATTCGTGTTCGACCATGCCTGGGCGCATGCCTATGTGCGCGCCGGGGAGAGGTATTACCCGAAGTGGCTGGTCGCGGTGCCCTACACCCCCGCGGGCGGACCGCGGCTGCTCGCGGTCGATGCCGACGCGCGCCAGGCCCTGGCCTCGGCGCTGGTCGCACGCGCCGCGTCCGACGGCCTCTCGTCCGTGCACGTCAACTTCCATCCGGCGGCCGAGGCAGCGGCGTTCGGCGCGGACTGGTGCGAGCGCACCGACGTGCAGTTCCACTGGCGCGACCGCGGCTGGCCCGATTTCGACGCGTTCCTCGCCGCGCTGCAGCCACGCAAGCGCAAGAACATCCGCCAGGAACGCCAGCGGGTCGCGCGCGCCGGCGTGACGTTCCGCGTGCTGCACGGGGACGAGGCCGCCGACGCCGACCTCGCCGCGATGCACGGCTTCTACCGGCGAACGTTCGCCGGGTACGGCAACCACCCGGCGTTGACGCCGGGGTTCTTCCGCCACCTCGCGCGCGAGATGCCGCGTCGCCTGGTGCTGTTCCTGGCCGACCGCGGCGGCGAAACCATCGCCGGCGCGCTGTGCCTGCGCGGCGCGGACACGCTTTACGGCCGGTACTGGGGTGCGACGGAGGACATTCCCGGCCTGCATTTCGAGGCCTGCTATTACCAGGGCATCGACTATTGCCTGCGCGAGGGGCTCGTCACGTTCGAGCCCGGCGCCCAGGGCGAACACAAGATCGCCCGCGGCTTCCTGCCGGTGACCACGCACAGCCGGCACTGGCTCGCCGACGCGCGCTTCCGCGCGCCCATCGCCGGGTGGTGCGCGGAGGAACGCGCCGGCACGGCGTCGTATCGTGACGCCGTGCTCGCCCACTCGCCCTACCTCGATGCCGATCCGGCTGCCGCTGCTCCCGGCTGACCCCCGGGGACCGTTTCCGCCCGCCGAGACCGCGCGGCGCGAGCCGGACGGCCTGCTGGCGATGGGCGGCGACCTGTCGCCGGAACGTCTCCTCAACGCCTACGCGCACGGCATCTTCCCGTGGTATTCGCGCGGCGAGCCGATCCTGTGGTGGAGCCCTGACCCGCGGATGGTGCTGCGGACCGACGAGGTCCGGCTGTCGACCCGGTTCCGCCGCGGGTTGCGTCACTCGGCGTGGACCGTGCACGCCGACGGAGATTTTCCGGCGGTGATCGACGCCTGCCGGACCGCGCCGCGGCCGGGCCAGGACGGCACGTGGATCACGACGGAAATGCGTGCCGCCTACGTGGCGCTGCACCGGCTGGGCCACGCGCACAGCGTCGAAGTCCGCGACGGCGACCGGCTCGTCGGCGGCATCTACGGCGTGGCGATCGGCCGCATGTTCTTCGGCGAGAGCATGTTCAGCGGCGAATCGGGCGGCTCGAAGGTGGCGCTGGCCGGGCTCGCCCATTGGCTGCACGCCGACGGGTTTCCGATGATCGACGCGCAGGTCGAGAACCCGCACCTGCGCCGGCTCGGCGCGCGGCGGATGCCGCGGGCGGCGTTCCTCGCCGAAGTGACGCGCCTCGTCGCGCAGGCGTCACCCGCCGGCGCATGGCATCGGGCGCCCCTGCCCGCGGCCATGCTCGGCGCCGGAACCGCGCCTTAACCAATTTTTTGCATGACCCGCGGGGCTCTGGCAGAATGCGCGCCTTCCGGGCGGCTTCCCCGCCCCGTGCGATAAAGAATGTCCAAAGACGATTCCATTGAATTCGAAGGCGCAGTCCTCGAAACGCTCCCGAACACGATGTTCCGGGTCAAGCTCGAGAACGGCCACGTGATCACCGCCCACATTTCCGGGCGCATGCGCAAGAACTACATCCGCATCCTGACCGGCGACAAGGTCAAGGTCGAGATGACGCCCTACGACCTGACGAAAGGTCGCATCACCTACCGCATGAAGTGAGCGGCGACGCCGCTCACGCGTAGGAGCGGCTTCAGCCGCGAAGACTTCCCGACCCGGATCGAATACGAAAAAGGCGGCCTCGCGGCCGCCTTTTTTTTTCGTTTAGCGCTGAAGCCGCTCCTGCCGCGCCGTCAGACCGTCGCCGGCAGCAGCTTCTCCGGCTCCGCCTGCGCGTCGACCACCAGCTGGCCATCGCGCACGTCGACCGAGACGCGTCCGCCGCCGGCCAGCGTGCCGAACAGCAGTTCGTCGGCCAGCGGCCGCTTGATGCGGTCCTGCAGCAGCCGCGCCATCGGCCGCGCGCCCATCTGCGGGTCGAAGCCGTGCTCGGCCAGCCATTGCCGCGCCGCCGGCGTCGCCGACAGCGTCACGTGCTTCTCGTGCAGCTGCGCCTCGAGCTCGATCAGGAACTTGTCGACCACGCGCAGGATGTGTTCCACACCGAGCGCGCCGAACTGCACGATCGCGTCGAGGCGGTTGCGGAACTCGGGCGTGAAGCCCTTGCGGATCGCCTCCATCGCATCGGTCGTGTGGTTCTGCTCGACGAAGCCCATCGTCCGCCGCGCGGCCTGCGTCGCGCCGGCGTTCGTCGTCATCACCAGCACGACGTTGCGGAAGTTCGCCTCGCGGCCGTTGGTGTCGGTGAGCACGCCGCGGTCCATCACCTGCAGCAGGATGTTGAACACGTCCGGATGCGCCTTCTCGATCTCGTCCAGCAGCAGCACGCAGTGCGGCGTCTTGACGATCTTCTCGGTCAGCAGCCCGCCCT
>CAMPHE010000176.1 GCA_946885815.1 uncultured Arenimonas sp. | reverse complement strand
GCGCACGAGCGCGGCGACGCCACCGAAGCAGACCGAGACAAACAGGCCTAACGCCTAGTAGGCCTCTAATCCGAGGCGTATGACCGTATGGTTCGTCCATGGACCCGGGCCGTCAAGCAAATTCCTACGTCCGATCAACGCTTTGGACGACGGCGCCGTCGAGGGACTCTGGCGCAGCATCCGCGTTATGGCTCGAGAACGCGGGATATCCGGATACCGGCGCGAAAACGAGGGATATCGGGGCGCCGGGAAGGACGCTGGCGCCGGAGCACGATCGGGGCGCGCTCCGCGTTTGATGGACGAAGTTCGGCGCGTGTTGCGGCTCAAGCACTACAGCATCCGTACCGAGGATGCGTATGTCGGATGGATCGTGCGGTTCATCCGGGCCAATGGTCGGCGGCATCCGCGCGACCTGGGCAGGCGCGAGGTCGAGGCGTTCCTGTCGACGCTCGCGGTGCGCGGGAAGGTGGCGGCGAGCACGCAGAACCAGGCGCTGTCGGCGCTGTTGTTCCTCTATCGCGAGGTGCTCGGGCAGAAGCTGCCGTGGATGGACGACGTGATCCGCGCCAAGCGGCCGGCGCGGCTGCCGACGGTGCTCACGGCGGAGGAGACGCGCGCCGTGCTCGCGGCGATGCAGGGGCGGCCGTGGCTCATCGCCAGCCTGCTCTACGGCAGCGGGCTGCGATTGATGGAGGCGCTCCGGCTGCGGATCAAGGACGTCGACGCGGCGCGCGGCGAAGTCGTCGTCCGCGACGGCAAGGGTGGGCGCGACCGGCGCACGGTGCTGCCGGTGTCGCTGGTCGATCCGCTGCAGCGGGAAATCGAACGCAGTCTCGCGCTGCATGCGGCGGACCTGCGGGTGGGCTACGGCCGGGTTTGGTTGCCGCACGCGCTCGCGCGCAAGTATCCGAACGCCGACGCCGCGCCTGGCTGGCAGTACGTGTTCCCCGCCGAGCGGCGGGCGATCGATCCGCGCGACGGTACCGAGCGGCGGCACCATGTCGGCGACGAGGCGCTGTCCCGGGCGTTGAAGGCGGCGGCACGCACGGTCGGCATCACGAAGCCGGTGAGCGCGCACACGCTGCGGCACTCGTTCGCGACGCATCTGCTCGAGGCCGGCTACGACATCCGCACGGTGCAGGAACTGCTCGGGCACAAGGACGTCGCGACCACGCAGATCTACACGCACGTGCTCGGCAAGGGCGCGAACGCGGTGCGCAGCCCGCTGGACCGGGTGCGCTAGGAAGCCTGTGTCGCGCGCGGCTTCCTGGGCACTGCCGACTTCTTCGCGGCAGGCGTCTTTTTCACCGCAGGCGACTTCTTCACCGCCTTCTTCGTCCGCACCGCCTTTCCCTCGCCCACCGCCGCGAACGTCGCCAGCAGCAGCGTCTGCAGCCGCTCGCTGTCGTCGAGCAGTTCGTCGGCCACCGGGTACAGCTTCGCGCCGGGATAGGGCGGCCGCCGCGGCAGGTCGGCGCACAGGCCGGCGGTCGCCTCGGCCGGCTTCACGAACAGGCTGTCGTCGCACGCGAACGCGACCACCTTGCCGTCGATGTACAGGCCGTACTCGCCGAACATGCGCTTCGCCGTGAGGCGGTCGCCGAGGCCGGCCTGTTCGGCGACGTATTCCACGAATCCGGGCTGCGTGCTCATCGGCGGGCTCCGCGTGGTCTGGCGCGACTCTAGCGCGGCGCCGGCACGCCGTCAGCCGTCAGCGGTCGGCCGTCCGCCATCCGCGGTCTGCCGTCCGCCGCCACCCCCGGCGAACGCCCGGGTCGCCGCGACGGCGCGACGCCAGCCGCCATACAGCGCGTCGCGCTCCCCGGCCGGCATCGCCGGCTCGTAGCGCCTGTCGAGCCGGCGCAGCGCGGCGAGTTCCTCGCGGTCGCGCCAGAAGCCGACCGCGAGCCCGGCGAAGGCGGCGACGCCGAACGCGGTGGCTTCGTCCACCTCCGGCCGCTCGACCGCGCGGTCGAGCACATCCGCCTGGAACTGCGCGGTGAAGTCGTTGGCGATCGCGCCGCCGTCGACGCGCAGCGTCTTCAGGCGCAGGCCGGCGTCGGCTTCCATCGCGTCGAGCACGTCGCGGGCCTGGTAGGCGAGCGATTCGAGCACGGCGCGGCAGACGTGCGCCTTGGTCGTGCCGCGGGTCAGGCCGAACAGCGCGCCGCGCGCGTCGCTGTCCCAGTGCGGCGCGCCGAGACCGACGAACGCAGGCACGAAGTACGCCCCGTCGGTCGACGGCACGCTCGCGGCAAGCACATGCGACTGCGCCGACGCGCCGATCAGCCCGAGCCCGTCGCGCAGCCATTGCACCGCCGAGCCCGCGACGAACAGGCTGCCTTCCAGCGCGTACTCGACGTCGCCGCCGAGGTCCCACGCGATCGTCGTCAGCAGCCCGTGCCGCGATCGGACGGCGCAGGCGCCGGTGTTCATCAGCAGGAAGCAGCCGGTGCCGTAGGTCGCCTTCGCCATGCCGGGTTCGAAACACGCCTGGCCGAACAGTGCCGCCTGCTGGTCGCCGGCGAGCGCGGCGATCGGCACGCGCGCGCCGAGCGGGCCGTCGGCGGCGGTGTACGCGTAGACCTCGCTGTTCGAGCGCACTTCGGGGAGCATCGCGACCGGGATGTCGAGCAGCCGCCGCAGGTCGGGGCACCAGCGCCGCGCGTGGATGTCGTACAGCAGCGTGCGCGACGCGTTGCCGATGTCGGTGGCGTGCGTGCGGTCTTCCGACAGATGCCACAGCAGCCAGCTGTCGATCGTGCCGAACAGCAGCTCGCCGCGCTCGGCCCGCGCCTGCGCGCCGGGCACCCGGTCGAGGATCCAGCGCACCTTCGTGCCGGAAAAATACGCGTCGATCAGCAGGCCGGTGCGCTCGCGCACCAGCGTGTCGTGGCCGTCGGCCCGCAGCCGCTCGCAGATCTCCACCGTCTGCCGCGACTGCCACACGATCGCGCGGTGGATCGCGCGCCCGCTGTCGCGCTCCCACACGACCGTCGTCTCGCGCTGATTGGTGATGCCGATGCCGGCGAGCTGCGCGGCGTCGATGCGGGCACTCGCGAGCGCGTCGCCGATCACCGCGCGCACGCCGTCGAGGATCTCGTGCGCGTCGTGCTCCACCCAGCCCGGCCGCGGGAAATGCTGGGTGAATTCGCGCTGCGCGACCGCGACGATCGCGCCGGCGCGGTCGAAGACGATCGCGCGCGAGCTGGTCGTGCCCTGGTCGATCGCGAGCAGGTAGCGGGCGGTCATCGGCGGATCGTAGCGGGAGCGGGGGTCGCGACTGAAGCCGCTCTACGTTGGCGGGCGGCGGCGGATGGGGATCGACGACGCGGGGAAGGTCGCCAGATCCTCGCCGTCCTCGCGCAGCGGCGCGCCGTCGGGCGGCGCCCACGCCATCGCGGTGATCACTTCCCACGTGCTCGACAGCACGCCGTCGCGGCGCAGGGCTTCGTAGTGCGCGGTGACGCGGCGCAGGCGGTCGCGGCCGCCGAGGCCGCGCGGGCGCGCGGCGCGCGCATCGCCGGCGCCGATCGCGCGCAGCTCATGCATCAGCGCGCGCACGTCCGGGTACGTGAGCGTGAAATGGTCGCGTTCGAGCACCGGGTCGCGGAAGCCGGCGGCCATCAGCGCGTCGCCGATCGGCTGGATCGGCGCGAACGGCGACAGCGGCGGCACCGCGCCGGCGGCGACGTAGGCGTCGGCGAGTTCGCCGAGGGTATCCGGGCCGAACGTCGTGAACAGCAGCAGGCCGCCGGGGCGCAGCACGCGGCGGAATTCGCGCAGCGCGGCCGGCAGGTCGTCGACCCACTGCAGGCAGAGGTTCGAGAACAGCACGTCGGCGCTGCGCTCGGCCAGCGGCAGCCGCGACACGTCGGCGCAGACGCGCCGCACCGGTCGCCAGAAGCGCGTGTGCTTCGGTACTTCGCGCAGCATCGGCAGCGCGGCGTCGATCGCGACCACCTCCGCTTTCGGCCAGCGCTGCTTCATCGCGCCGGCGGCACGGCCGGGACCGCTGCCAAGGTCGAGCACGCGCTGCGGCGTCTCGCGACGCGCCACTTCCAGCACCGCCAGTTGCTCGAGCAGGCGCGCCTCCACCTCTCGCTGCAGCGCGGCGGTCGCCGCGTAGCGCGGCGCGGCGCGGCCGAACGCGCGTCGCAGCGCGCGGCGGTCGAACGCGGCCTTCATGGCGGGCACGTGGCCGCGAACGCGGCGAGCGCGTGGGCCACGTCGTCGGCGTGTGTCAGGAACGGCGCGTGGCCGCCGCGTTCGATCTGCACGAACGTGGCGTCGGGCGCGGTGGTGGCGGCGGCGCGCATCGCGTCGGGGTGCACGAGGCGGTCGCGTCGGCCGGCGAGCCACAGCGACGGCATCGCCAGCGTCGGCAGCGCGTCACGCAGGTCGGCGTCGGCGAGCACGGCGAGGCCGGCGGCGAGCGCGGTCGCGTCCGGCTCGCCGTGCGCGAACACCTGCTCGCGCAGCGTGCGCAGTTCCTCTTTCATGTGGTCGGAGCCGAACGCCTCGAGCGCGAGGAAGCGGTCGACCGTGCCGCGCCAGTCCGCCGCCAGATCGCGGGCGAACCCGTCGAACGTCGCCGCCGGCATCCCGTGCGGCCAGTCCGCGGCCCGCAC